>NZ_JBXXZH010000120.1:0-26992 GCF_059640475.1 Calothrix sp. CBUCES-K 9914 | reverse complement strand
ACACACTGCCTGTGGCGCCAGCAGCCAGATGCAAAAAGTATTCTAGAGTTAGGTTGCGGTCAGGGGAAGCACGCTATTCTTTTAGCTCATGATGGATACCATATTCACGGTGTAGATTTGAGTCAAGAGATGCTGCAAAAAGCTGATTATCATCTCTCGTTACTTAATGATGATTTAGCTTCTCGACTGAAATTCTCGCGAGGAGATATTCGTCAAGTTCGACTTAATCAGACTTTTGATGTTATTCTTTCGCTGTTTCATGTAATTAGTTACCAAACAACGAACGAAGACTTGTTAGCAGCTTTTACCACTGTTAAAAAACACTTAAATCCAGGTGGAATTTTTATCTTTGACGTATGGTACGGACCCACTGTATTAAATGAACGTCCTGCAACTAGAGTTAAACGTATAGAAGATGAAACAATCCAGGTAACACGAATTGCGGAACCAGTAATCTATCCAAACGATAATCTCGTAGACGTTAACTACCAAGTATTTATTAAAGATAAAACCAGTCAAGCTGTTGAAGAGTTACAAGAAACCCATAAAATGCGTTATCTATTTAAACCAGAGATCGAATTTTTATGTGGTTCCAATCAGCTAGTACCGATAAAAAGCTCCGAATGGATGACAGACAATCCACCAGGTTTAAACACTTGGGGCGTTTACTTTATTGTGCAAAACTTGTAACCTTCATGCACCTGTAGAAACAAGCCTTTATAATTACACACGCGCGTATGATTCATCCGGATAGATTTATACAATTTACATAATCTTAATAAAACTTGCTCAATTTTCTCTAGCCAAACAAATCGCTTTACGCTTGCTGACATCAGTATTAAGTGCATATTCTGGCTGCTGATAACCTCAAATATACTCATTAAAGATATCGAGTAGTTGCCAAATTGCCGAAAAGTTATGGCAGAATCGTCTGAGCAGGACTGTGCTAGGTTACATATAGATTTTTCTGTAACCTTGATCAATTGTGATTATTACTGCTAGGCTATGTGTGGCAATCGTTTTGTATAGTGTATTTTTAGTTACTAATTACTTTACTTAGGTGTAGTTGTACTTATATGACTAAATATATTCGATAAGCGTAAATTTTAACTGACCGAACTGGATTTTGACTTTGTTCTATATTATGTCGTCTGGATTGCAATTACAAAAACTAATGAATTTGATTATCAATGGGTAATTATCCTGACAGCGTAAATACGGAAGCGAAGTAGGTAGTAGATAATAAATTGAATCAGTTAAGCGTAGTATATTTGTCATGATTGATACAATAAATGAGTAAGTAGATGAGCAACAAAGAACTGATTATTGAGGCGGGGCGAACTGAAAGCCAGTATTGGCGAGACCTGTGGAAATACAGGGAGCTATTCTACTTTCTGGCATGGCGTGACATCCTGGTACGCTATAAGCAAACTGTGATTGGTATGGCATGGGCGTTGATTCGACCATTTTTGACAATGGTGGTGTTTACGTTTGTATTTGGAAGTCTGGCGAAGTTGCCCGCTGAAGGTACGGCGCCTTACCCAATTATGGTGTTTGCGGCACTGCTACCTTGGCAATTTTTCTCTGGCGCCTTAACTGAATGCAGTAACAGTCTAGTTGCCAACGCTAACCTACTTTCTAAAGTTTACTTTCCGCGTTTGATTGTCCCCACTAGTGCAGTCATAGTTAGTTTTGTAGACTTTTTAATATCTGGCATGATTCTGCTGGGGTTAATGGCTTACTATAACTTTGTTCCTGATTGGCGGATTCTGACGCTGCCACTATTTATATTGATAGCTTTTGCGGCATCAATGGGCACCGGGTTGTGGTTAGCAGCGCTGACTGTAGAATATCGAGATTTTCGTTATGTAGTACCCTTTTTCGTACAGTTTGGGCTGTACATATCTCCTGTAGGGTTTAGTAGCAAAATAGTTGCAGAGCGTTATTCAGAGCAGGTGAGGCTGTTGTATTCACTCAACCCAATGGTAGGAGTCATTGATGGGTTTCGCTGGGCAATATTAGGTGGTGAATCACAAATATATATGCCTGGGTTTCTTCTATCACTAAGTCTTGTGGTTCTTTCGTTAATAAGTGGGATTTGGTACTTCCGCAAAATGGAGCGTACATTTGCTGACGTGATTTAATTTAGGGTTTTAGATTTTTGATTGTAAGTCGGTAGTTAGAATAGGAGCGCAACAGATGTCAAATTCTGTCATCCGAGTTGAGAATTTAAGTAAGAAGTATATCTTAGGGCATAAAGAAGAAAGCTACAAGACATTTCGCGGCGCCATGACGGGCGCGACAAAATCACTCCTGAATATTATAAACCCGCGTGCGAAAAAAGAATCAAATCAGATTCTTGGTGAATTTTGGGCACTTCGGGATTTATCCTTTGAGATTAAGCAAGGCGATAGAGTCGGTGTTATTGGACGAAATGGTGCCGGAAAATCAACATTATTAAAAGTTCTTAGTAGAATTACGGAACCAACAAGCGGTTCTATCCGAATTAGGGGGCGAGTAGCTAGTTTATTAGAAGTAGGAACTGGTTTTCATCCAGAGTTGACAGGTAGAGAGAATATTTTTCTCAACGGCGCAATCTTAGGGATGAGTAAAGCAGAAATTCAAAGAAAATTTGATGAAATTGTAGCTTTTGCAGAAGTCAAAAAGTTTTTAGATACACCTGTAAAGCGCTATTCATCTGGTATGTACGTGCGTTTAGCATTTTCTGTTGCAGCGCATTTGGAACCAGAGATATTGATTGTTGACGAGGTGTTAGCTGTAGGGGATGCTCAATTTCAAAAAAAATGTTTAGGAAAAATGGAGGATGTAGGTAAAGAAGGAAGAACTGTAATTTTTGTAAGTCATCAAATGGCAGCAGTTGAAAAACTTTGTAATAGTGGTATTGTTTTGAGCAAAGGAAAACTTCAATATATTGGAGGTAAAACAGGTGCTATTGCTCAGTATTTAACTGCATATTCCGAAACTTTAACGTCTCTCAATCAACGTGAAGACAGACATGGTTCCGGTGAGATTAAAATTATAGCTATTGAAATTAAAGACGAAGATGGTAATGTTTTAGATGTTGTTACATCTGGTCAAAATATAGATATTTATATGTATTTTGAAGCACAACCAAATGTTAGCTATTCAAGAGTGATTGCTAGCATTATGGTTAAAACTCAACTAGATATACCTGTATTTCTTCAGCATAACCGTCTTACTCAAGATGATTTTGGTAATATACCTCAGAAAGGTGCTTTTATTTGCAGAATTAATCGACTGACTTTACCTGAATCAACTTTTCAACTTAGCTACTCTTTAATTAGAGATGGTGCATACTTGGATAGTATTGACAATGCCATTGATCTGACGGTAACTAATGGTGATTTTTATGGTTCAGGAGAAGTTCCACCTATTTCACATGGCGTTTGTTTAGTTGACGCAAAATGGCGCCTAGAAACTAGTATACCATTATCAGTACAGTAAAACTAAAACTATGATTCAAGAAAAATTGTGGATGTTAAAGTATGCCAAGAGTACTTTTTCTCCGATTAAGCAAGCACTGTCAGCATTTCAAGATTTAGCAGCATGGCAAAGATTTTGGGATACCTATTATAGCTACAAAAAAATGGCATTGTCAAATCAACAGCCTCTAATAGAAAATTTATACCCTTGTCTTGGAGATGACACAGCAGAAACGTTAATAGAGCCAATTTATTTTTATCAAGATAACTGGGCTTTTGAAAAAATCGTTAACGCTCTTCCTTCACAACACATTGATGTTGGCTCTCAACATAAATTTGTTGGATTTCTCTCGAAAGTTGTTCCTGTTACAATGGTAGATATTCGTCCTTTATCATTACCATTAAATACACTAACCTTTAAACAAGGATCTATTTTAGAACTACCTTTTGCTGATGCGAGTTTAGAGTCTTTATCAAGTCTTTGTGTTGTTGAGCATATAGGTTTAGGGCGTTATGGAGACCCACTCGATCCAAATGGAACAGAAAAAGCAATTGCAGAACTAAAACGTGTTATTAAATCTGGTGGAAACTTATATATTTCGGTGCCACTAGATGATGAAAATCGTACTTACTTTAATGCTCATAGAGCTTTCACAGAAGAATATATTCTTGGTTTGTTTGAATCTTTTACTGTAGTAGAGTCTAAGTATATTTACGGCAATGATTTTGGAGATAAACTGAAAAGTGGTTTTGGCGTTGGTTGCTATCATTTTAAAAGAAAATAGTAATTGCTTGTAATTATATATTATTAGCAAAGAAGCAAGGTAAAAGCATGATAAAAATTTTTCCAGAAATAGATTTCCGAGCAAAGTGCCCGAATGATGGAGTTGATTTAGAAATAACAAATGTAATCATTCCAGGAATGCGGTGTCTTGCTGATGCTACTTGTCCTAAATGCGGTACTCATTATTATGTTGATTTACCTGTTGGTCAAGCGCTTTGGTCTCCAGTTACTCTTAACCAATCAACAGCACAGATTTATGACCTTTCAGACATGAAGTGGTTTAGCAATCCGCTTAAGGAAGGTTTTTTAAATCCTGTTGAATCTGAAGTTGTACCAACTGTTCACAAGTTCTTTGATTCTGACCGAATTATTATTGTTAATTGTCTAGATTTTCTCTACGGGCATTCTCTACTTAAATTACTGAATGTGCAACTTTATTTAGATAATTCACCAGAGCTAGGTTGCTGCGTATTAGTGCCAACCCAGCTGATGCATCTTGTACCAGAGGGAGTTGCTGAAATTTGGGAGTTTCCTTTACCAATTAAGCAAGGTTTAAAATGGTATCCTTCCTTACAACGTTGGATTAATGAACAATTAACTAAACGTAAGGAATGTTATCTGAGTCCTGCCTATTCTCATCCCAGCAATAAAATTTATGACTTACATCGTTTTGTGCGGGACTTACCCGATATCTCGGAAGTAACAGATCAACATCAGCCTATTATCTTATTTAACTATCGCGAAGAT
This sequence comes from Calothrix sp. CBUCES-K 9914, assembly GCF_059640475.1. NCBI lineage: Bacteria > Bacillati > Cyanobacteriota > Cyanophyceae > Nostocales > Calotrichaceae > Calothrix > Calothrix sp. CBUCES-K 9914. The sequence continues at coordinate 21,997 of NZ_JBXXZH010000120.1, read as the reverse complement.
CGACTTTGGGGTCGCACGCTTACTCACCAGCTGCGGAATCTACAAAAACTTTATAACCAACTCAGCACAATTTTTCCTGACATGGCTTTCGTGCTAGTGGGGTTTGGGCTGCAAAATCAAATCAAAACTAATGGTGCCAAGCTTATTGACTTAAGGGCAAATAAGTTTGACTTAGAACAAGATCGTCTTTGGATGGCTTATATGAGAGCATCTGATTGTGTAATTGGCGTGCATGGCTCTAATATGCTGTTGCCCTCTGGGTTAGCTAAATCTACAGTCGAGTTACTTCCTCGCCAGAGGTTAGGTAACATATTCCAAGATATTCTCTTTCCTCACGATTTATCCGATATTCGTGATGCTTTGTTAAAATATCGATTCATATATGGTAATGACAGTTTAGACGATATACAGGCAACTACAATTACTGATGTAGTAGTTAGTATTTTAGTTGACAATGATTGTAGTTCATTATGGTTCAAACTTGGTGAAAGTGAAACTAATTCGTTTACACCTTTAGCACTTGTAGCTTCTACAGCAGCCTCTAAACATCTGTCAGATAATCAACCTAAAACTTTTGCAAAAAAAGCGAAAAGAAAAGCAGAAACATTGCTTCGAGAAACATTGCATCAGTTAGATACACAATTTTAGACTCAGTATGCAGTGCAACGTAAGCTAAAAATCACTAATTTAATCGAAAAACCTAATTATATATTAAAATTATGTCATTTTCAACTCCTATAGGTTTTTTTATCTTTAATCGTCCCGACCTGACTGAGCAGGTATTTACGGCTATTGCTCAAGCCAAGCCTAAAAAGTTATTTGTTGTTGCTGACGGACCTCGTTTTCCTGAAGAAGTAGAAAAGTGTAAACAAACCAGAGCAATTATTAATAAAGTAGACTGGGATTGTAAAGTAACTACTAACTTTTCAGATACTAATCTTGGATGTGGGCGCCGTATATCAAGCGGAATTAGCTGGGTTTTTTCTCAAGTTGAGGAAGCTATTATTCTTGAAGACGATACATTACCGACTGCTTCTTTTTTTAGCTTTTGTGAAGCGATGCTAGAACGTTATCGTTATGATGAACGCATTATGCATATCAATGGTGATAACTCTGCTAATCAAGATAGAACAAGTGACAGTTACTACATTTCAAAGTACCCTCATATATGGGGTTGGGCTTCTTGGCGAAGAGCTTGGCAGTATTATGATTACGATATGAAAACTTGGCCGGATTTTAAGCAAGCAGGCCTACTTGAGCAAGTTTGTGAAGATCTATACGAGCAAAAATATTGGACTGCTATCTTTGAGAAAATGTATCAAGACCCTCAAGTAATAAATACTTGGGACTATCAATGGAGTTACGCTTGCTGGTCTCAGGGAGGATTAGCGATTGCACCAAACAAAAATATGGTTTCTAACCTTGGTTTTAATCGTTCTGATTCTGCTCATACAGTAGGTGACGACCCACTTTCTCGATTGCCAATAACAGACATTTGGGAAATTAAACATTCTTCATTTTTTGTTAGACATAGAGAAGCAGATAACCACACTTTCAACTACGTTTTTGGAGGGCAAAAAATGCGAGAACAAGATAAACTGTTGGCAAAAGTTCGTCGGCGTTTGTCTCCAATCAAGAAAGCGCTTTCATTTGTTAAAACAAGGGTGTAAATTAAATGACTAGAACTAAAAAGGTTCTTTATGAATGTTCTACATATTAATCAATCTGACGCGAGCGGTGGAGCAGCAATAGCAGGGTATCGGCTACATCAAGCTTTGTTGGATAACGCAATTAAATCTCGTTTACTTGTAGGTGAAATTAAAACAGATAGTAATTTAGTTGCAAGTGTTAACCGTTATCGTAAAATAGAGAATCAGCTTGAGCGTATTAATCGACAGCTTGGGCTTAACTATATCCATTTATTCTCTACTAACAAGATTATCCAACATCAGTTCTACCAAGATGCGGATATTCTGAATTTTCATAATTTGCACACTGGCTATTTTAATTATTTAGCGATTCCAGCTTTAACGACACGTAAACCTGCTGTTTTTACTCTCCATGATATGTGGAGTTTTACTGGTCACTGTGCCTACAGCTATGACTGCGCGCGTTGGCAAAGTGGTTGCGGCAAATGCCCTTATCTGGATACTTATCCTGCTGTTATTAGAGATAGTACTCGCATTGAGTGGAAGCTTAAAAACTGGGTATACAGCCAATCTAATCTTACTATTGTGACGCCTAGCCATTGGCTGACCAAGCAAGCCCAGAAAAGTATGCTCAACCGCTTTCCTATACATTATATTCCTAATGGTATTGATACGGAAGCCTATCAACCCCTAGATTCGGAGAAATGCCGCTACTTATTAAATATTCCCAATGATAAAAAAGTATTACTGTTTGCAGCAGACAGTTTAAAAGAAATCCGTAAGGGTGGTGACTTACTGCTTAAAGCATTACAAACTTTACCTGCTTCTTGGAAAGCTGAACTTGTTTTACTGACTTTTGGTTTCGGTAGTGAAACTATATATCAACAGTTAGGAATTAAAACTATAAATCTCGGTTACATTAGTAGTGATCGCTTAAAATCAATTGCCTACTCTGCGGCAGATTTGTTTATTTTTCCTACCCGTGCTGATAACCTTCCTTTAGTACTACAAGAAAGCATGGCGTGTGGTACTCCAATGGTTTCTTTCAAAATAGGTGGTGTTCCAGACTTAGTACGTCCAAATGTTACTGGTTATTTAGCTGCACCTGAAGATACCAACGATTTAGTGAATGGGATTATCCAGCTATTAGAAGATGAGCCATTGCGCCAGCGTATGAGCCACAATTGTCGTGAGATAGCGCTTGCAGAATACCCGTTAGAATTACAAGCTAAACGTTATATAGAGCTTTATCACCAGATATTACAAGCTTAAAACTTCTTAGGTATTATTATCTTATATACAATTTATTATGATTAGTATAATTACACCAGTGTATAACGGAGAAAAATTTATAGCAAATTGTATTAAGGTTGTCATTGATCAAAACTGTAATGATATCGAACACATTATATTAGATGGAGGTTCTAAAGACAGTACTGTTGAGATTATTAAACATTATGCAGAAAATTATCCGCATATCCGATGGATATCGGAAAAAGATAATGGTCAATCGGATGCGATGAATAAAGGTATCTCTATGGCAAAAGGTGAAGTTTTAGGAATTTTAAATGCAGATGATTACTATGAACCTAATGTTTTAAATCGCGTTGTACAAATATTTAAGGATTTACCTCAACCTAGTTTACTTGTTGGCAACTGTAATGTTTTGGATGATAATCAAAATTTATTGTTTATTAATCGACCTAAAAAGCTAAAGCTACTTGATTTACTATTAGGAGACGAGGCAAATCCATTTCCAATTAATCCTGCTGCTTATTTTTACCATACCTCGCTACATGAAAAAGCGGGTCTTTACAAAGTAGAAGAACATTATGGAATGGATTTAGACTTTTTACTTAGAGGTGTGCAAGTAGCGAATTTAAAATATATTGATGAAACTCTAGGCAATTTTCGTTTTATTGAAGGAAGTAAAACATTTAGTTCCACATTAGATAATGAAATTACTAGTCGCAAAAAAAATATTTTGAATCATTATCGTCAAAAGCTTCCGTTATTTCAGCAGTGGTATGTATTAATTGGATACAACCTTTATGAGATGAAAAGGAAATTAAAGAAATTAAAAATCTCTTTATCTAAGGTAATTTAATAAATTTACTTATAGATTTATGAAAACTATGAGCGAGGTTTATTATGGTAGGAGTTAGTATTGTAATTTGTTGCTATAACAGCGCTCAACGTTTACCGCCAACATTAGCACATCTGGCAGCGCAAAAAATTACATCGGAACTTGCTTGGGAAGTGATTATTGTAGATAACGCTTCTACAGATAACACCGCAGAAGTAGCTCGAACATCTTGGTCTTCTGAACTTTCTGCTCCACTGCGGATAGTACATGAAGCCCAACAAGGACTTAGTTTCGCGCGCATTCGAGGTTTTGTTGAAGCAAAGTATGACTTAATTAGCTTCGTCGATGATGATAACTGGGTTTGTCCTGATTGGATGCAAACTGTAGCCGAAATTATGTCTCAGCACCATCATGTTGGCGCCTGTGGAGGATGTAGTAAAGCTGTATCAGATGTTGCTCTTCCTTGGTGGTTTGAGAGTCATCAGCATACCTACGCTGTTGGTGAGCAAACTAATGAAGTGGGAGATATTACTCACACGCGCGGTTTTTTGTGGGGAGCAGGTATAACCATTCGTAAAGAAGCTTGGCAGCAATTACTCGATAGAGGATTTCAACCTATCCTTACTGGACGTAAAGGTGCAGCACTCACTGCTGGTGAAGATTATGAACTTTGTTTGGCTCTGCGGTTATCAGGGTGGCACTTATGGTATGACCCGCGTCTACAGTTTAGCCACTTTATACCCGCTTCTCGCCTGCAATGGGACTATGTACGTCGTGTGAAACGTGGCTTTGGAGCTGGAAGTGTAGGACTTGACGCTTATGATTTTGCGCTCAAAAATCCTTCAGGAATCAAACAACATTTACAGCAGAGTTGGCTTTTACGGTTAACAATTTCTTTACTCAAATTACTAAGTTACTCTTATAAATTAATCTTATCACTTTTTAATACTTTTGAGGGCGATACTTCTATTCTTGAAATAGAAATTATTAAAGGTAGATTATCCGAACTATTTAGGGGTTATAAATTATATAATAATAACCTTCAAATACTTAAAAATGCATCGTGGCGCACATAATTTTGAACATTATGTAACATGAGGTTACTAAATAGTTTACTAAAAACTAAATTCAAAAACCAAAAAATGAATCAATACTCTCGATCTACAAATATAACTATAAACAACACTGCTACAGAGAAAAGCTTAACTATAATGCTATTTGACCTATCCATCTACGGTCATCACGCTAATTATATCAAACACTTAATTGAATATTGGCGCACGCAACAGTTAGCAGGAAGTTTAAAAATTGTTGTGTCACCTCAATTCATGGAAGTTCACTCAGATGTAGTTAAGCTATCTAATACAAACCAACAAAATAAACAGATAGAATTCATCCCAATTACCCAAGAAGAAGAAAACGCTCTAAAACCTAGAGACTCAGGTATCAGTCGCAACAGACGTTACTTCCAAGAGTGGGACTTATTATGCAAGTACGCGCGTTTCATACAAGCTACCCACTGTCTGATAATGTACTTCGATACCTGCTGCCTACCTATGGCTTTCGGCAAAACAGCTCCTTGTCCAGTTTCTGGTATCTACTTCAAACCGACATTCCACTATAGTACTTTTGCTGGTGACTCTCCCTCACTTAAAGAGCGATTACAACGACTTCGAGAGAAATTCATCCTCGCGCGTGTTTTGCACCATCCTCAGTTAAATACTCTACTTAGTCTCGACCCATTCGTTATAAAATACATTGACCAATACAAAACTAACGTACAAGCCTATCATTTAGCCGACCCAGTAGAGCAATTTAGAATTGAAAAACCACAGCCAGACTTAAAAACACGTATGGGAGTTGATATTGAGAGAAAAGTGTTTTTATTGTTTGGTTCTTTTGAAGCTCACCGTAAAGGAGTTTACCAAATATTAGAAGCTGTAAATATATTATCTGACTCTATTTGCGAGAAAATTTGTCTAATGTTTATTGGAAATGCAGATGCAACAGAAGTATCGCATATCAAAGCACAAGTTACAGCAACTTGTCAAGGAAAACCTATACAAATTATCACTCGCTTTGAGTATATTTCTGATTCAGATATTTCTAAATACTTCCAAGTAGCTGATATTGTACTTGCCCCTTATCAAAAACATATTGGGATGAGCGGTATTTTGCTATTGGCTGCTGCCGCTAAAAAACCAGTTCTTAGTTCAAATTATGGGTTGATGGGTGAAATGGTTCGACGTTATAAACTTGGTCTAGCTGTTGACTCAACAAACAAAGATCAACTGGCTTTATCTATTAATCAATGTTTACTAACACCTCCTGAAGTATTATGTGACCTTGAAAAAATAGAATCTTTCGCTCTTAGTAATTCTGCTCAAGAATTTGCTAAAAAAATATTTCAACATATCAACTAAATTTTCACTATTAAATTCTCTAGAGACTGATATTGCTATGAACAGCAACTTAATAATTGATGTCGGAATGCACAACGGTAATGATACTGCTTACTACTTACATTGTGGTTATAATGTTGTAGCAATTGAAGCTGACCCGACCTTAGTACAGCAAGCTCAAAATAGATTCAAAAAAGAAATTAAAGAAGGTCGGTTACAAATACTCAATGTTGGTGTAGCTGAGAAAGAAGAAGACACAGACTTCTATATTTGTGATAGCAATAGTGTTTGGAACACTTTTAATAAAGAAGATTGGATAAAACAAGGACGTGAAATTAATTATCGTACCATTAAAATACCTTGTAAAAAATTTGATTCTATATTAAATGACTACGGAGTTCCATTTTATCTCAAAATCGATATTGAAGGCAATGACCATCTTTGTATTAATGCATTAAAACTAGACAATTTACCTAAATACCTCTCAGTTGAAAGCGGAGGAACTTCTGTTTTAGACCAGTTATCTAATATGGGCTATACAAAATTCAAATGTATTAGCCAATTTAATTTTATTGCTATCGAATCACCATTAAATCAAGATGTAGAAAAATACCAACAGCTTTGTCAGCAAATTGAAAAAAGATGGTTATTATTTAAAATTGCGGCAAAATTTGGTATCAGAAAAATAATCTTTCCCAAAGTTTATCAAATGGAAACGAAGTTTAGGACAACCAATAAATGGGTTTTTCCAGAAGGAACTTCAGGCCCGTTTGCAGAAGATACCCCAGGAAAATGGATGAATCTTGAGGAAATGAAATCTGTTTATAACCACTACCTTGAGTTATTCCAAAAAGGTAAAGAAAGTATATTTTGGTTGAAGGATAGAGAATTTTCTTTCTGGACTGATTTTCATGCAAGAAGAGATTAATGATTAGGAATACATTTTTTATTCATACTTGATGCTTTATGAACAATATTCGTGTTGCGTGGGTTTTATCGATAGCATGGTACTACTGGCACCCTCTTCTTAGTAATTGCGTCAAGCTATTTCCTAATACAAAAGTATTTACTGCGCTTTTTCCTGCATTCGCTAAAGGGTTTGAAAATTCCTTTGATGTAGAAGTTGTGGGAGAACAGAAGTTTATCGAAACGAAGTCCAATACTTCTGGTTATGGTTCTGGTTTTACGATGCTTTCACCCAAAATCATCAATAAGTTGCTGGAATTCAAGCCAAACTTAGTATTTGCGGATTCGTTTCGCATTTGGACTCTCTTGGCACTGCTTCTCAAACCTATCGGTAGATGGCGAGTTATTTTATCTTACGAAGGCAGTTCACCAGGAGTTGATTATCGTAATTCAAAGCTTCGCATCTTCTTACGGCAAGCAATGGTCAAAGCTGCTGACGCTTGTGTTACTAACAGTCGCGCTGGCTATGCTTACCTTACTGAAATACTTGGCGCCTCCTCTGAACGTGTCTTCACAATACCTTACGAAGTCCCTGACGCTAAGTCTTTGCTAGGTAGTACCACTGATAAAATTGAAATTCCTTCTTACCAAAGGCCTATTTTTCTTTTTGTTGGACACCTAGTAACTAGAAAAGGGCTACACTTATTATTACAAGCGTGCCATCTACTTAAAGAACAAGGGTATTACAACTATACTTTACTTGTAGTTGGAGATGGAGAACAAAAGCAAGAGTCTTTTGAATTCATCCAAAACCATAATTTAGCTACGAACGTGCATTTGCTCGGAAGAATGGACTATAGCAGTTTAGGCGCCTACTTTCGTATGATTGATGCCTTTATTCTTCCGACTTTAGAGGATACATGGGGCATGGTAGTGCTGGAAGCAATGTTATTTGGGAAGCCTGTTCTATGTTCTAAATGGGCAGGCGCAGCAGAAATGATTACAGATGGTGAAAATGGTTACGTATTTGACCCAAATCACCCTGAAGAGCTAGCTAAATTAATGAGTTGGTTGATCGATAATCCGAATCAAATTCCTGCTATGGGAGAAAAATCAAAACATCTAATGTCCAAATATACCCCAGAAGCAGCCGCAGAATCTTTAGCCAAAGTTGTGGAAGTAGCATTCAAAGGTTAGGTAATTTATGTATCCCAATAAAGTCGCTATATTTATTCATGGTATCGAACCTGGTGTATTCTGCCGTATAGCAACGGCACTAATTCGTGGCTTCCAAGAAGTGGGTGTAAGTAATTGCGATTTAGTTGTGTTAAACGCAACTGAAGAAGAAAAAGCTTTATACCCAAATATAAACGTTGTTAGCTTAGACGTTAAAAAAGCAACTTATTCTATACCACCCCTAGTTCGCTATTTGCGCGAACACAAACCTGATGTCATTTTTCCGATGCCTTGGTACTTTAACGTTATCAGCATTTGGGCAAAGCATTTATCAGGTAGTCATACTAAAGTAGTTATGGGCGAACATAATATTATTAGCATGGAGGCTGGAATTGAACATCGGCAAGATTTAAGATTACGATACCTACCCCTAGTAATGCGTTACACCTACTCTTTTGGTAATGGCATAGTTGGCGTAGCTCAAGATGTTATCAAGGATTTATTAACAAAAGTTAAAGTCCCCGCTAAAGTTCCAATGCAGGTAATTCATAATCCAATTGATATTGAGCAAATACAACTTTTGTCTCAAGAACCTGCTACTCATCCTTGGTTCAAAAATTCTGACGTTCCGGTTATTCTTACTGCCGCGCGTTTAGCAAAGCAAAAACAACTTGATGTTCTAATTCGTGCTTTTGCTAATGTTGTCAAGGTTTTACCTGCCAGACTTTTAATTCTTGGTAAGGGACCATTGAAATCTGATTTAGAAAATTTATGTAAAGAGCTTGGGATAGAGGAATATGTTGCTTTCCCTGGCTATGCTGATAATCCCTACAGCTATATGGCAGCTTGTGATGCATTTGTTCTTGCTTCCGCATGGGAAGGTTGTCCAATGGTACTTGAAGAATCTTTTGCCTGTGGCGCCGCTGTAATTGTGAATGATGCTCCTGGTGGTTCCAAAGACGTTGTTGAAAATGGCAAATACGGAATTATGGTTCCAAATAAGGACGAACAAGCCCTTGCAGAAGCAATAATCAAAATTCTCTCACAGCCAGAATTAAAACTGCATTACCGCAAGCAAGCCCGCGTTCGTGCCCAAGATTTTCACTACTCAAAAATTAGTCAAAAGTATTTAGATTTTGCTTCTGTACTGACGGCATAAGATATTGGCTGAATATTGGCTGAGATGGTTCTAAGTTAAACAAGGAGTACTGAGATTTTAATTATGTTTCCAGTATATTTATTTACTTATTTGTAGCAGTATTGAATTGCGCTTCTATATAAAACGTGGGAGCTTAAACTTGAGGATGCAGGATAAGTAAAAAAATTATCTTATACGCAGCCTCATTGTCTTCAGTGAGGTGATGTTTTTATTTTTGTCCTCGTGTTTCCGCTCGGTTCCCGAAAACTATTGATGTAATTGTATAAAACATATCTAATTGTTACGTTTTTAAAATAAGCTATGAAGATTCTTCTATCTGCTTACTCGTGTGAACCTGGTAGAGGTTCTGAGCCTGGAGTCGGTTGGAACGTAGTACGGGAACTTGCTAAATATCATGAAGTTTGGGTACTAACTCGCCCTGACGAAAGCAAAGACGCGATAGAAGCTGAACTTGCACGTAATCCAGTTCCTAATATGCATTTTGTCTACTTCACTACACCTTTGTTAGCTCAGTTTTGGAAGCTAGGACAAAGCGGCGCCATGCAAATCCATTACTATTTTTGGCAAATGGCAGCATATTTCAAGGTTAAGGAATTACATCGTAAAATCGGCTTTGATATATCGCAGCACGTAACTTTTGTCAAGTACTCAAGCCCTAGCTTTTTGTCTTTGCTGCCAATTCCTTTTGTTTGGGGGCCAGTAGGTGGAGGAGAATCGGCTCCATTGGTATTCTGGAAAGATTTTAACTTCAGTAATAAAGTCTACGAAAGCCTGCGAATTTTGGTTCGATGGATAGGAGAAATTGATCCATTTACAGGGATTACAGCTAAACGAAGTGCTATTGCTTACGCCACAACAGAGGATACTGCTATTCGGTTAAGAAAGCTAGGGGCACCCAAAGTAGAAATATTACCGCAAATCGCACTGTCGAATGAAGAAATGGAATTTCTAGCTCAATGTCCGACTCCATCTCAAAAACCGCTTAAATTTATTAGTATAGGTAGATTGTTGCATTGGAAAGGTTTTCATCTTGGTTTACGTGCTTTTGCAGCCGCGAATATACCTGATGCTGAATACTGGATTATTGGAGATGGTGCAGAAAGAAAGCGGTTGGAAGCGCTTGCAAATAACCTGGGTATTAGTCATAAAGTCAAATTTTGGGGTTGGTTATCCCGAAACGAAACCTTAGAAAAACTAAGCGAATGTTCCACTCTTGTACATCCTAGTTTGCATGAATCAGGAGGCGGAGTTTGTGCTGAAGCAATGGCTGCGGGACGTTCTGTAATTTGTTTAGATTTGGGAGGACCAGCACAGCAAGTTACGGATGAAACAGGTTTCAAAATACCCGCTCACACCATTGAGCAGACTGTATCTGATATGGCTGCGGCAATGGTGAAAATTTCTGTTGATGACAAACTGCGGCTAAGAATGGGACAAGCGGCACAATCTCGTGCGCGAGAACAGTATAGTTGGGAAGCAAAAGGCAAGTTATTAGCGCAGTTATACGAAAAGCTTGGTAAACGTGAATACTCTGTTAAGGAGTTTTAAGCAATGAAAATTCTTAAAGTACACAATTACTATCAAGTCCGAGGTGGTGAAGACGAGTGTACTGAAGCTGAGACACGCCTTGTACAAGAGATGGGGCATACAGTAGATAGCTACGTCGCTAATAACGATCGTATTGCGAGTATGGGCGCCGTCCCTATGGCACTTTCAACAGTTTGGTCTAACTCAGCTTACAAAACTCTCAAAAGCTACTTTAGCCAAAAAACCTACGATGTGATGCACGTAGACAATTTTTTTCCTTTGATGTCCCCCTCAATATATTATGCAGCTAAAGATGCTGGTGTACCTGTGGTACAAACATTGCATAACTATCGTTTGTTATGTCCAAATGCTCTATTTTTTCGTGAAGGTAAAATTTGTGAAGATTGCCTAGGTCAATTTATTCCTTGGTCAGGAGTTAAACACGGTTGTTACCGCAATAGTATTCCTGCTAGCGGCGCCGTTGCATCAATGCTCACTATTCATCGTGCGATGAAAACTTGGGATAATGTGGTAGATGTTTACATTGCCCTAACTGAATTTGCCAAGAAAAAGTTTATTGAAGGGGGACTGCCGGAATCAAAAATTGTGGTTAAACCTCATTTTATTTCCCCAGACCCAGGTGTTGGTAATGGACAAGGTGGATATGCCTTATATGTTGGAAGACTTTCGCAAGAAAAAGGGTTAGATACACTACTTGCCGCTTGGGAAAATCTTGCAGGTAAAATTCCGCTTAAAATAATAGGTGATGGACAACTGTCAGATTGGGTAGTGGAAGTTGCCAAGAAAAACCAGAGCATTGAATTGCTAGGACGCAAACCTTTAAAAGAAGTTTATGATTTAATCGGGGAAGCAAAAGTACTAATTTTCCCTTCCAAGTGGTACGAAACCTTTGGACGAGTAGCAATAGAAGCGTTTGCAAAAGGAACTCCAGTAGTCGCAGCGAATATAGGCGCCATTGCAGAATTAGTTTCACCAGGTCGGACAGGTTTACATTTTCGACCAGGGGATGCAGAAGATTTAACCCAAAAGATGGAATGGGTGTTATCCCATCCTGTGCAAGTTGCTCAAATGCGTCACTGTGCAAGGGCAGAATTTGAAGCAAAATACACACCAGAAAATAATTATCAGCAATTAATACAAATTTACGCTCAAACTCAATCGAAAGTAGCGTTACCAAATATAAGGAATATAAACAATGCTTTTAACTAACAAGCTGTATCAAGTAATTCCGGGAATGATTGCATCTCTACCTATGGGTAGGGCGACTGCAACAAATATTTTTTGTAGCTTACGTGCGTCAGCTTCGCGTTGGGATCCCTGGCTTTTGAAAGATGATGATGTATATCGATTGTATTATTTAGTCGGTGCAAAAAAAACTAACCCATTTTGGAAAGAAGGCGCAATCTATGGCGCCGTTTCTACTGATATGAAGGAATGGAAAGATCTAGGAGCCGTGCTTCTGCCAGACGCTAATAGTGCATGGGAATCTGGTAGAATGCTTGCGGGTTCTACGTATAAAGAAGATGGCGTATATTACCTTTTTTATTCGGCAGCAGGAAAAGACGGGTTAGCAATAGTTCATGAAGAAATCAGTTTAGCAACATCTGTAGATGGTGTACACTGGCAACGCTATTCACCTGAAAAGCTGTTTATAAATTTAGATGAACGTAACCTTTGGTATGGCAACCATTTAGACGTTAATTTTTTTTGGCGTGACCCGTACATTGTTAAAGATTTTGAAACGAACAAGTACTACATGTTTATTTGTGCGTATTTGAATGAAATTGAGCCAAATGGGTTTGGTGGTTGTATTGGTTTAGCTGTCGCGGACTCTCTTGCTGGTCCCTATCGAATATTACCTCCTGTAGTGGCGCCATCTACTGGTGAAACAAAGAAATGGATTTATCATCACTTGGAGCGACCACAGGTTATTTACAATAATGGCAAATACCATTTATTTTTCTCGTGTTGGCTTAATATGATGAATCTAGAATGGATAAATAGGGTAGGTAAAAGTAAGCTCTCTGATTCAACATTGTATTGGTACGTGGCTGATAATATTACTGGCCCTTACAAACCTGTAAGTGATATACCTGTTGTGAAAGGTAGCGAAAAAACTAGAATGTATGGAACAAATTTTTTCCCCAGCCCTGACTCTAATGAATTATTTGCATACGGCTGGGATTATGCAATGCGTGATTTAACTATTTTACCATTTAAGTTTCACGTAAATTTTAGTAATAGTTACATCGAAATTAAAAGATGAATGTAGAACTAATACCTCCAAAAACTAAAAAAGACTATGTTAGTAGTTCGAGTCTTTTATTAATTGCATTTGCTACAGTTTTTTTTCCTCGTATCCTCCAAACATTTGGGGCGCCACCTGCAATCAATTTTCTTCATTTTCTTGCAGTTCCACTTGCTTGTGGAATTGCAATTTTTAATACAAGAACTAAAAATCGCCGTCAAATTAATACATCAAAAAAAATTTTGTTTGCATTAGTTCTATTTTTGGCAATAGGTTTGTCTAGTGCGCTGCTAAATAGTGCAGGATTTATCAATGTAGTTCTAAGTTTCTTATTATGGACTGAACCTTTTCTGATTCTACTGGCATTAGTCAGTATACCATTATCGCATAAAAGCTTCGGTCAATTCCGTGCTTGGATGGTAGGTTTTAACATCTTTCATCTTTTACTTGCCTTATTTCAACGATTCGTATTGAATTATCAATTATTAGGAGGAGAAGAAGATAATATTCAAGGAGTGTTTTATCGTTCTGGCTCTGGACATGTTGTTGGTTCTTCAGTTTCAATGAGCTTCTGTTTTTATTACTTTGTTAGCGCAACTCATCGTCCGCTTTGGCTACGCTTACTACTAGTTTTTGCTAGTTTTCTTCAGATGATAGTATCCGATACAAAACAAGTAATATTCACATTTGTTTTAGCTTTTGCAATTTTGATTCTTGTTAAAGTCACTGATGTTTCTAAAACAATACTTTACATAATTAGCTTTGTGCTTTTTATCATGGCATTTGATTGGGCTATCAACAATTTAGAAGCTTTTGAAGCGTATAAAACTTGGATGCGACCTGATATATATGGCTCAGACGGTGAAGCAACAAAGCTAAAATTTTTAGGATTCCGTCTTATTACTTCTCATTTTCATTCTTCTCTAAATTGGTGGCTGGGTCTTGGACCAGGACATACAATTGACAGATTAGGGGGTTGGATGCTCCGAGATTATAGTAGTTTGCTAACACCATTAGGCGCAACTAGAACCAGGATTGGTGATGAAACTTGGTTATATACATCACAAAGTTGGCTTGGTGATAAAAGCAGCTTTTTCTCCACTTTCTGGGGTTGGCAGGGAATGTGGGGAGATTTAGGGTTTTTGGGACTAGGCGCCTACATATATATTTGTTCAATTGTATGGCGGCATTTATGCGTTACCGACTTTTCTAAAATGTTATTAATTACAACTTGGATTCATGGTTTTATCTTTACCCAGATGCAAGAGCCTGCTTATATGCTTTTAGTATATAGTCTAATTGGAATGCAATGGCACGAAAAGAATTCTAAATCGGCACATAATCATTGATTTAATCGACGAACAAATTTTGAGCAAATAGGGAAGAGTTTCGTTTGAACAGGCATACTAAAAAACCTCACCCCCTCCCCTCTTATGTAAAGACAAGGGAAAGGGGTGAGGTTTTTTATGTTACTTCAAATACTGCTGGTAAACATTGAGAGTTTTTTGGGCTACATAATCCCAATTCCATTTCTCAGCTAATTTCAGATTATATTGCCCCATATCTGGAAGAATATCTTGCTTTTCAACAGCTTCCTTCATCGCATACAATAAGCCATTGTCTTGTGTTGGGTTGTAGAGGAATGCTCCATTTTCATCAAGTAAATCACTAAAGTAGCCTGAGTTGGGAGCAATACAGGCTTTTCCAAATGACATTGCTAAAAGGCTAACTCCCGAAGTCGTAAAAATTTTGTACGGAACTATTACGCAATCACTGGCATTCATGTAAACTTGAATTTCCGCATCCGGTACTTGTTGAGGCACAAATAAGATGTTGTCATAACCTTGTATTTTTTCACGAATGACATTTTCAATTCCTGACTCAGCAGGATAACCAGCAACTATCAGAAATAAATTTTCTTGATTTAGTTTCTTAAAGTTGTCAATCGCTTCCAAAAAACCTTTTGATCGGTAAATATTGCCGAAAAGTAAAAAAGTTAACTGTTCATCTTTTATAGCTAGCTTTTTCCGAGCTAAATCACGACTAATAAAGTTTGGGTATGAACCAATGTAATTGCCGTGTTCTACAACATAAACTTGCTTTAAAACTTCATAACCAAAAGCTTTTTGCAATTGCGTTTTTGTGGTTTCACAGTGAACGATTAATGCATCAAGCAATTTACTGAGTTTCGGCAAGAATTTTAACGGAATGCTTTGTTTTCCCTTCTCAATTTTATCTTCCCACTCGTGTACTGTAAAAACTATTTTAGTTCCAAGTAGTTTCAGGATTAAAATTTGGCTCTCGAATATGAAAAACTTTAATGGGCGCCAAATTTCATCTCGAAATAACAAAAAATTGCTAGACTCTATTTTTCCCAGGAAAAAGTAGTGTAGTTTGTGGAGATGCAAAATATGAGGTGAGCCATTTTTGAGGACTTGTGGCAGAAAGATAATTCCTTGATGGTTGGCATCATATTCAACGTCAACACCTATTTTGATTAGGTGATCAATCAGTAATTTATTATAGGGATTTTTCCCTAAATTAGATAGCATAAAAACTTTCATATTTCTGATTTCATCTGCTACTTGAATAATCTTGATGTCTGAAGCTATAATTCAACTACTACTTCTTCATAAATACCTGACTTAACGATACGACCTCCTTGAAGTAGATAGATTTGATCGCAATGTTGAACTGTTGAAAGTCGATGAGCAATAATAATAATAGTTTTTGTTCCAGATAACGCTCGAATTGATTCACTAACAAGATTTTCAGTTTCGTTGTCTAACGCTGATGTCGCTTCATCAAGCACTAAAATTTCTCGCTCGTGGTAAAGTGCCCTTGCAATGCCTATCCTTTGACGTTGACCACCAGAAAGACGCACACCACGTTCACCAACAGATGTTTTTAAACCTTCAGGCAGTTGCTTTATAAGTTCTTCCAGTTGAGCTGTTTGAATAGCTTTATTCAAACGTTCAGCGTTAATCAGATTATCTGGAATACCGAAAGCAATATTCCGTTCGATGGTGTCATCCATCAAAAAAATAGATTGTGGAATATAACCGAGTAAATTTTGCCATAAACGGGTATCTTCATAGATTGAAACACCATCAACAAAGATATCACCTTTTTTAAGCTCTAAAAGACCCAAAATCACATCTACCAAGGTAGTTTTTCCAGCCCCAGATTTACCAATGAACGCAATAGACTGACCCTTCTTGATAGTTAAAGAAATATTTGATATTGCAGTAGATTTTGCATTTGGGTAAGTATAAGTAGCATCGAGTAATTCAATTTGATTCTTGAACTTCATTGCTGGCTGCTCAAGCAAGCTAGAATTTGATTTGCCATGCTGCTTGTTACTTAGCAAGAAATTAAGCCGCTGATAGCTATTGTTTTGTTTAATTTGCTTCAAATCCGAGTAAATAATGTCAACTGAGTGAGTAGCGCTTTGAATATGACCAACTGCTGCAATTGCTTGGCTAGCTGCTGGTATTAGACGTATTGAAGCTACAGCAAAAACGCTTAAAGTTGGAAAAAGCGTTTCTAGTCCTCCATTAGAAAAATTTTGAGACACAGTTACAAGAGCAACCAGAAATAAAACAAGAATTGTTTCAATTGAAATTCGTGGGATAATCAAAGAGTATTGGAATAAAGATTCTGCATTTTCATATTTGTATCCTTGTTCATCCATTTGTCTCTCAAAGTAGTCTTGACACCCAATTATTCGTGTTTCTTTTATTCCTCCTAAACTGTGATTAATAATTTTAACCATATCATTGCGAGCTTCTGATGCTTCTTTACCCCATTTACTAAATTTCTTTCTAAGTTTATAAAATAATAGGAAAACAGGTAAAATAACTCCTGATGCGATGGCTAGAAAAGCTAAATCAGTCTTAGCAAGTAAAAATATCAGTACAATTACAACAATAAAGTTGGCGCCACCGTCGAGTAATGGAAGCATGTAAGCATAACAAATTTTATCTGTCTCAATGACAATATTTTTAATAATTTTTCCAGTATTGTTACTAAGGAAAAATGTATAAGGAACTGTCAGGTACGCTGTGATTAATTTTGAGCATAGCTTACCTTTTTGTCTAAAGCTAAATCTATAAATATATGATTTAACTAAGAAATATGCTAATGCTTTAACGCAAAAAACAATTGCTACTCCTACTCCCACCACAGAAATGAATTGTTGGCTAGTCTGCATTCCTAATAGTGTGTAAGCCCAGTTTAAAACAGCAGAACTTTTAATTGATTCTGGTTGAGATGCTAAGTTGAGAAATGGACCAATCAGCCCGATACCTACAGCTTCTAAGACAGAGGCAATAATTGATGATAACAATAATAATACAAGATGACGTTTTGCATTTCCGAGAATGTACAAAAATTTCGGAAGAGAACTTAACATTTAACTAAAATCCCCATGATTAAAAACATTTGAATTTTTATATACATCTGATTTCATAATATTCAATGGAATGATTTCTTTAGATTTTTGGAAGATTTTGGGAGTTCTTGAGAGATGTAGCGAAAAGTGTGTCGTTAGCACTTAATAATTTTATATACATTGAAAAGATTTGCTTTCTGGAAGAAACACAAATCTTTTCACTCTTAACCAGGTTTCTAGAGACCCGGTTTTTATACCTAGTAGGCACCCGTCTTTTGAAAAACAACTTGTACAGTTTTCAAAAGAATTTGCATATCTAGCCAAAAAGACCAATTCTCAATGTAATTCAGGTCTAATTTTACCACATGTTCAAAGTCATCAATATCAGAACGACCGGAAACTTGCCACATTCCGGTCATTCCAGGCAGAACTTCTTGCCGGATAAAGTATTTGGTTTTGAATTTCTCTACGTCTCGCATTGGCAGAGGACGAGGACCAACAAGACTCATTTCTCCAAGTATGACGTTGAAAAGCTGTGGTAACTCGTCTAAGCTGTAGCGTCGTAAGAATTTACCTACTTTTGTAATCCGAGGGTCATCTTTGACTTTAAATAAGACACCATCCTTGTTTTCATTCTTGGATTCTAAGGCTGCTTGCATTTTGTCGGCATTTGTAACCATTGTTCGGAACTTCCAAATTTTAAAGCTGCGACAATGTAAACCAATCCGATTTTGCTTGAAAAAGACTGGGCCTGGAGAATCTAACTTGATTAGCAAGGCAATTAATAGATATATAGGCGAAATTAGGATTACCAAAATAACTGCGAAGCAAATGTCAAAACACCGCTTGACCCAGAAATCACTACCCGTAACAATTGGCGCCGGAATCATGTGACTAGGGACTTGACCGATAGCAGAAAAAATTGAGTTGCGTGGGAGAGCGTCTTTCTGCTTGGGTAGTATTCGGATAGTAATACCCGCTGTTTGAAAATGCCAGCATATATATAGGCGATTTTTGATGGCATCCCAAGAGACAAAAGCTTCTACTATCCCCATTTTTTGTAGGGCGCTAAAAGTCATCTCTCTGTTACACCTATCTAAGCAGCTAGGGTCAGTGACTCCCTGTATAGAATAAGCATTTTCTTTTTCTATGAGCTTAACGTTAGCCTCTTTATCTTCTATATCAGTAATCAGAAAAACAGGATGCCGAGCAATTCCTTTTCTACGTACTAATCTAGTGCCGATATCAAATGCAAGACGAGTCGTGCAAACAGAGACTATGGATAAGATGCAAAACAAGAGAAAAGTTGAACGCGAGACATAGCGATTCGGTTCGTATAGAAAAGCAATCAGTAGAAGTAATAGCTCTGAGAAAAAAGCTGCTTTGATTAAGCCAAAATAATTACGGCGCCTAACTCCTGCTTGATATTGTCCTGTTACTGCAAAAATGCTGATGCCAATTATGAGACTCAGAGCTATAAAAGATTTATCTTGTGTCCAAGGAGAGTTCAGTGGAGTTCCGTAGTATACAGCTAAACTCCATGCTGAAAAAAGGGATGTGGCATCAAGAAACATCAGAATAGAGACTCGAATCAATCTTATTGCTAATCCCTTCTGTATGTTTGTGCCTTTAGCAGACCTTAAATCTGCTTTGAAATTTTCTACTGGTATATATTTAGAACCCATGATCATTTCACTTGTTGAGCTTTCAATCATAAAACCCTCTTGTTTTATATTTAACGCTTAGGAGCATTATCAAATGCTTTTGCTAAAGCATTCCACGCTAACTTTGGTTGTAGATTTGAATCGAATGGTAAAGGTCTTACTGGCGCCTTATCTGGGCGAGGGTTAAACTGTGAAACCCAAGAATATCGGTCACTTAATCCCCAAGTTAGTACAGCGATTACTGCTTTTTCATCTAATATTACTGAAAGATAATCTTGATAATGACTGGCAACTGCAATATCCCTAATTTTTGTATCTATTGGTAACTTTTGATCGATTACATCTAATTCAGTAATCATAATTTTTAATCCTAAACTTGCTACGTCGCTAAGAAAAGTTCGTAACTTCTTAGGATTTATTGGGGTGCCATCAGTTAATATATGAGACTCCATGCCAAGAGCATGAATTGGTGTTCCTTTAGACTTCAAGCGTTCTAGTAGTTTTAGAACCGCAGTTCTTCTTGCTTCATGTTCGGGGGTGTCGTACTTCAGTCCTGCTTCGTTAAAAACTAGCAAAGCTTTAGGGTCTGACTGGGCGGCAACTCGAAAAGCTAGCTCAATATAATCTGAACCTAAAAAATCTAGCCAAGGTGAGTTTGCCAAGCCGCCTGGTTTACCGTGTTTTGGGTCGATTGCTTCATTAACCACATCCCAAGAATGTATTTGTCCACTGTAATGTTTTGTGACAGTTGTAATATGTTCTGTCAGAAACTTTTCGGCATTTCGACTATTAACGGTTTTTTGAAACCACTCAGGCATAAATTGGTTCCAAACCAAATTATGTCCCCGAAACAGCATTTTATTATCACGCACGAACTTAGCTAACCAATCACCCTTAGAAAAATTAAAACTCGATTCAGTTGGGCGTAAAGGATACCACTTTAGTTCGTTTTCTGGAACAAGGATACCACACTCCTGTATAAAAAGTGAGTTGAAGCTTGCATCTGACGATAGTGCTTGGTAATTGCTTGCTGCTCCATAAATCAAACCTTTACTAGCTGCACGATTTTTGAGAGGAGTTTGCTCACTTACATTAAAATCTTGCGCGGTTCTCTTCGATTGAGTGTTAAAAACTAGAGTTCCTTGACGCGAGTAAATTTTATGAGCTAGTATAGCTGCTCCCATACTCGATACAGATGCTAAACCTAAGCGAAAAACATGGCGCCTAGTGAGCCTCAAATTGTTAAACATTAGACTTATCCTAAATATATGATACTTAGATGGTAAAATAATAAAGCTTATGCAAAGCTTATATAAATTTATGTTTAGTGTTGTTTATTATCATTAACTAAACTATCTGATATAGTGGTTGTAATACATCTACCTAGACTCTGATTTTTGTGTCAGCAAGTTTGTAGAAAGATATATTAAGCTAGAATCAATAAATGCACCTGTAAGTCTTGCCAGTCAAGACTTACAACCAATTAGTCCAATATTTATTTGTTTAAACCGAACTATTGCAGTCTACTACTTCAGAGAAATGATGAAGTTTTGATATCTTCATAGTTCAAGTCATTGGAATTAACGAACGTGATTTTATCTGCTAACTTATATATATTTTCCCGGTGATTCATAGTTTTAATGTGTCGGCATAATACAGCAATTGGGTTAATGCCGGATAACATTATCCAAAACATCCAAAAAATTAATTTGAATGTAGTCAGTAACGACGGTCGAGATACCCACTGATGAAATACAACACGAATTTCATCTAAGTTGCCGTGATACTCTTCTATAATTGGTAGATCATGGAACATTGCTGAATTAATCCCATGAATCCCGCTTACCATGTGTTTTCCAATTTTAATCCTGTCTAGATAGGAGACTTCTAGATGATGTAAATCATGGTATGTAATTAAATAACCTCTTATCTTCATATATTCGTCACGCACCTTAACAAGGTCTGCTGTATTACTGCCAAGTTTTTTTCCAAGCCATTTAAGCACAGACTGAAATGGGGGAGACTTTAACATAAAATACTTAGTTATAACATTAAGAAACTCAACATGAAAGCGAGCAACCTGCAAGTTTGCTAGTTTGGTGAGAGGCGATACCCACACCCTACTCCTAAACTTACCGCAATGCTGCTCGGTTAAAAGGAAAAAGACTTTACTCTTTCTCCTTAACCGACAAGTATTGTAGGTTAGTATTAGGATAAATTTAGCTTTTCATGTTTAGCTTTTCTTAAAAAAACCGGAATAGCATGGTTTATGCACTCCGGCCAGTTAAGATAACTATAAAGCATCTATTACTTATAACTAAGCCAAAATTTACCTTCGGATTAATTTTTTCCTTAGAGTAAACATACCTAATGTCGAGACATCTGTAAGAAAACGCTGAAGTATACGATTGTCTATTTTAGGGTCTACTTGACGCGCGAAGCTGTAGACGTTACGAGTTTTATTAACAACCATACCGGGTTTGGTGACTGCTAATCTCAAAACAGAATTAACCCAGCGATTAGCCATATTATAATAAGCTTTTTCTAGCAGAGTTTTTGAGATGCGGTTGTCTTGAGAGATAAAGGATAGTACTCGGTATTCTTCATCGATATGCAAGCCAACTTTTTGACTATTGCTTCTGACAGTTCCAGGGTGGGTTCTAAAATAGTTCAAAGGTTCGGCAACGAATGCCACATCTGACACCAATAATAATTTTACCCATAACATCCAATCAGCTACTAGTCTTAACTGTTCGTCAAATCTAC
>NZ_JBXXZH010000119.1:0-28238 GCF_059640475.1 Calothrix sp. CBUCES-K 9914 | reverse complement strand
GTAATACATACGCAATATATACTTTAGTATAATTCTTTCAAGATTACGAAAAATAGTATACTGAGATTGTATCAAAGCTTGGATGCTGACATTTTTCTGACAATCCATAATTATGGTAAAAAAAATCTTAATCGTATCAGCGAATCCCAAGGATACTTCAAAGCTGCGCTTGGACGAAGAAGTGCGGGAAATCCAAGCGGGTTTAGAACGTGCTAGAAAAAGAGAAGAGTTTGAAATAATTACTAGATGGGCAGTACGTCCGGATGATTTGCGTCGAGCTTTACTAGATTATGAACCAGAAATAGTCCATTTTTCCGGGCATGGTGCGCTCAAGGATGGCTTGACTTTGGAGGATAATGCTGGAAATTTACACATAGTGAGTACAGAATCACTGGTAAGGCTATTTAAGTTATTTAAAAACAAAGTAGAATGTGTGTTGTTGAATGCTTGTTATTCTGAGGAGCAAGCTCAAGCTATTCACGAACATATAAATTGTGTTGTTGGCATGAATGAGGCTATAGGAGATGGCGCCGCAATAGAGTTTGCAACTGGTTTTTATGATGCGTTATTGTCAGGTAGAAGTTACGAAGATGCTTTTGATTTTGGGTGTGTTTCCATTGATTTAGAAAGCATCCCAGAGTCATTTAAGCCTGTTTTGAAATTGAAGGATAAGTCTAATAATGATAGCGTTAGTATATTTGATATAAATGATGACATCCGAAGGACTAACCAACTAGAAGCTTTGCCAGAGAAAACTAAAAATGGTTCGTCTATGAATAGAAACTTAAATATAAATTTACTTGAGTATCCTCAAGGGCAAGTATCTTTAGAGTCTCCCTTTTATATTGAGCGTCCACCAATTGAAATTGATTGCAACGAAGCTATTTTAAGACCCGGCGCCCTCATTCGTATTAAAGCACCAAGACAATTAGGGAAAACTTCTTTACTAAGTCGCATCTTAAATAACGGCAGCGAGCATAATTACCAAACACCATATCTCAATTTTCAACTGGTAGATATAGAATTGCTCAATAGTTTAGATCAATTCTTACAGTGGTTTTGTCGAAGTATTAGTGAAGAACTAAATTTGCCAGATAAAGTCAATCCATTTTGGGATGATATTACTGCGAGTAAAAGTAAATGTACTAATTACTTCCAACGCTATTTGTTAAATGAAATTAAAACTCCAATTATTTTGGGTTTAGATGAGGTAGATGAAATATTCAAACACCCCACCATCGCATCTGATTTTTTTGGAATGTTAAGAGCTTGGCACGAGCGAGGAAAAAATAATGCTGTCTGGCAAAAGCTAAGATTGGTAATTGTTCATTCTCAAGAGGTTTATGTTCCTTTAAATATTAATCAGTCACCTTTTAATGTAGGTTTACCAGTAGAATTACCAGAACTAAATCCAGAACAAATACAAGCTTTAATTCAACGTCACGGTTTGTCTTGGGATAACGTGCGCTCTAAAGAATTGATTAACTTGTTGGGAGGACATCCCTATTTGTTACGGGTGGCACTGTACGAAATTGCCCGTGGTCGGATAACGTTAGAAAAATTAAAGGAAATTGCCCCAACCGAAGAAGGACTATACAGTGACCATTTACGCCGTCATTTGTTAAATTTGCAAGCAAACGCCCAATTACAGGCTGCAATGGTTAACGTCTTAGCATCTAAAGAGCCTGTGGCAATTGGCGCCAGTGAAGCATTCAAATTACGGAGTATGGGTTTAGTTAAATTTCAGGGTAACGCAGTCAAACCTTTGTGTGATTTATATCGACGATATTTTTGCGACCACCTGGGGGTTAACTAATGAATTCAATACCTCGTCTGGGCTACGAATATCAAGTAGGGGGCAGTTTACCCATAAATGCTCCTACCTATGTGCGGCGTCAAGCGGATGAAGATTTTTACTCCTGTTTGAAAAATGGAGAATTCTGCTACGTCCTCAACTCTCGACAAATGGGTAAATCTAGCCTGCGTGTACAAACTATGCAGAGGTTAGAAGATGATGGTTTTGCTTGTGCGGCTTTAGATATTACAGCTATTGGAACCGCAGATATTACTCCCGTTGAATGGTATGCAGGGGTAATCGATTATTTAGTCGAAAGTTTTAATCTGTACACAGATTTCGAGTTAAAAGCTTGGTGGCAGGAAAACAGTTTACTATCGCCAGTACAGCATTTTAGTAAGTTTATTGAGACTATACTATTAGAGCGAGTAGAGCAAAACATTATTATTTTTATCGACGAAATTGACAGTATTCTCAGCCTAACATTTAACTCAGATGACTTTTTTGCCGTCATCCGCGACTGTTATAACCGTCGAGCATCAATAGGCGCCTACAACCGTTTGACTTTTGCTTTACTCGGAGTATCCACACCTTCAGATTTAATTCAAGATAGGCGCCGTACACCTTTTAATATTGGACGAGCTATTGATTTAACAGGGTTTCAATTATCAGAAGCTTTCCCTTTGGCACAAGGTTTAGCAGCATTAGGAGATCCCACTGAGTTGATGCAAGCAGTTCTTAGTTGGACATGCGGACAACCGTTTTTAACCCAGAAAGTTTGTCGCTTACTACTGTTAGAAGCAGGAGTAAATCGAGAAAAACCCTCAATTTTGGTAGAAAAGCTGGTGCAAAAGCGGATTATTGATAACTGGGAAGCACAGGATGAACCCGAACACCTTAAAACTATTCGAGATAGAATTTTACTCGGCTTTGAGAAAAGAAAAGGACGTTTGTTAGGTTTATGTCAGCAGATTTTGACATCAAATGGGCAAGGAATAGTTGCGGATAATAGTCCTGAACAAACCCAACTGCGGTTAACAGGTTTAGTAGTCAGGCGAGATGGTATGTTAAAAATATATAATCGTATTTACAAGTCTGTTTTTAACTTATCTTGCATAGAGCAAGAATTAGCCAAACTCCGCCCTTATGCTGATGCAATAGATGCTTGGACGGCATCTAATTTTAAAGATGAATCGCGCCTATTGCGAGGACAAGCGTTACAGGATGCGCTCCTTTGGGCGAGTGATAAAGGTTTGAGCGATGAGGATAATCGATTTTTACTCGCGAGTCAGGAGTTTGCTAATCGAGAAGTAGCAATAGCCTTAAATGCAGAAAGGCGAGCAAAAGAAATTTTAGCAGAAGCACAAGCAAAAGCAGAATTAGCTTTAGAGGTAGAAAAACAAGCAAATCAGCGTTTGACAGAAGCGCAACGTTTAGCAACTTCAAAATTAAATAAAGCTCAATATGACTTAACTGCAACGAGATTGGAAAGGGATGGAATAAATATATTATGCCAGTTTCAAACAGGAGATGAAATTGCAAGTTTACTATTGGCAATGCAGGCTGGGCGCCAATTGAAAAGTTTAGTCAAGGATAAACAATCTTTAGCTGATTATCCAGCTTACAGCCCAGTGTTTAGTTTACAAGAAATATTGTTAAATATCCGCGAACGCAATCAGTTACAGGGGCATCAAGATCAGGTCTACAGAGTCGCATTTAGTCCCAACGGCAAAACCTTAGCTTCCGCTAGTAGAGATAAAACTATTAAATTGTGGAGTGTTACCACTGGTAAACAAATTGCCTCTCTTACTGGGCATAAAGATCCGGTTATCAGCGTTGCATTTAGTCCTGACGGCAAAACCTTAGCTTCTGCTAGTTATGACAACACCATCAAATTGTGGTATGTCCCTACTCGTAAACAAATTGCCTCCTTAACTGGGCATACTGATAGGGTTTACAGCGTTGCCTGGAGTCCCGATGGTAAAACCTTAGCTTCTGCTAGTTATGACAACACTATCAAATTGTGGGATGTCACCACTAATAAACAAATCTCCTCCTTGACTGGGCATACAGATGTAATCTATAGGGTCGCATTTAGTCTCGACGGTGCAACCTTAGCTTCTGCTAGCCAGGACAACAACATCAAATTGTGGAATGTCTCTACTCGTAAAGAAATTGCCTCCCTGACTGGGCATCAAAATGGGGTCATCAGCGTTGCCTTTAGTCCCGACAGCAAAACCTTAGCTTCTGCAAGTTTAGATAAGACGATCAAATTATGGAATGTCATCACTGGTAAAGAAATTGCCTCCCTAACTGGGCATCAATTTCCAGTCAACTGCGCCGCATTTAGTCCCGACGGCAAAACCTTAGCTTCTGCTAGCAGTGAAAACACCATCAAATTGTGGAATATCGCTACTGGTAAAGAAATTGCCTCCCTGACTGGGCATAAAGATGTGGTTTGGAGCGTCGCATTTAGTCCCGGCGGCAAAACCTTAGCTTCTGCTAGCTCGGACAGAACCATCAAATTGTGGAATGTCACCACTTGTAAGCAAATTGCCTTTCTGACTGGGCATAAAGATGTGGTTTGGAGCGTCGCCTGGAGTTCTGACGGCAAAACCTTAGCTTCTGCTAGTAGAGATAAGACTATCAAATTGTGGAATGTTGCTACTAATAAACAAATTGCCTCCCTGACTGGGCATACTGAATCAGTCATCAGCGTTGCATTTTGTTCCGACGGTAAAACTTTAGCTTCTGCTAGTGGTGACAAGACTATCAAATTGTGGAATATTGCTACTGGTGAAGAAATTGCCTCCCTGACTGGGCATACTGAATCAGTTAACAGCGTTGCATTTAGTGCTGACGGCAAAACTTTAGCTTCTGCTAGTGGTGACCAGACCATCAAATTGTGGAATGTCGTCACTCGTAAACAAATCGCCTCCCTCACAGATCAATCTAGAGCGCTGAACGTCGCCTGGAGTCCTGACAGCAAAACCTTAGCTTCTGCTAGTCGGGACAATACCATCAAATTGTGGAATGTTGCCACTCGTAAACAAATTGCCTCCCTGATTGGTCATCAATCTATGGTTTGGAGCGTCGCCTGGAGTCCCGACGGCAAAACCTTAGCTTCTGCTAGTAATGACAACACCATCAAACTGTGGAATGTTGCCACTGGTGAACAAATTGCCTCCCTGACTGGGCATACTGGTAGGGTCAACAGCGTCGCCTGGAGTCCCGATGGCAAAACCTTAGCTTCTGCAAGTTGGGACAACACCATCAAATTTTGGAATTTAGATTTAGATGATTTACTAAACCAGGGATGTAGGTACTTGGAAAGTTATTTTGCTAGTCATCCCGATGCGAAAAAAGGTTTGTGTCCGTAAGTTGCGTGCGAAGTTATACTTTTTAGCAATCGCTCAAATAAAATTCAATAAAGCCGCCACTCTAGAATGAGAGGAACTAGAATTTGAATATACGCTTATTATTGTGTTTGAACTCAATCGAACACTGTTTATAATGAACGTTATTAAGTTAATTTATTTTATATAAATTTGGATTGTATTTAATTTTTGGTACTTAATTATGGCTATCTTACTTGAACTGGAACCTGAAATTGAATCACACTTAATCGCTCAAGCCGCAGCTCAGGGGACATCTGTCGAAGCGCTGTTGAAAACTTTAGTCGAAAGTTTAGTACGCACATCACCACAACCCACACCCCTTACACTATCGCCTACTGAGCGAGCAGAAAGATTTGTAAATTGGGCTAGGAGCCACTCCCGAATAAAGGCGCCACTTCTAACAGACGAAGCAATTAGCCGTGAAAGCATTTATACTAGAGAAGATGAAATGCTATGAGCTACTTTAATTAATACAAATGTTTTATTGCGAAGTATCCAGCAGGCTCATCCAATGCACGAATCTTCACTTCAAGCAATAAGAATTTTATTAGAGCAAGACGAATCACTATGTATTATACCACAAAATCTGATTGAGTTTTGGGTGGTAGCAACTCGCCCGATAGAAGTTAATGGGTTAGGTTTATCGTTTGCTGATGCTTTATACGAACTGGAGCAACTTAAAAACTGTTTTGTGCTTCTGCCAGATACAGCATCCATTTTTCCTACTTGGGAAAACCTTATCGCCAAATATCAAGTGATAGGCAAACCCTCGCATGATGCTCGATTAGTCGCAGCGATGATAGTCCATAATGTAACTCACATACTAACCTTTAACATTAGTGATTTTAGAAGATTTACTGAAATAACCGCGCTTGATACTCATAGCATTTCATAATTTTTATCTTAGAATCAATTAAGTTCATGAATTTGCGCTTTTACGACTTTTAAACTTTAGAGAAAAAACACAGAAGGACTGCCTAAACTTCACAGAATTGCATTTGATAAAAGCTTGTTGTAAAAGACTACTTCCAAATAGATACATCTTATTTAATCACACCTATGCGCTGCGCGCCTTTATAAATGTGGGTCAGGGCGCCTTTTTTGTTGCTGCGTTCATATGACACATAAAATCAATACAGGGTATCAGAATGACAAAAAATCCGTTTGACCAATTTTCAAAACAGTTCTTTGAGGAATTCCTGAGTCCATATGGTCAAGTCAAAATTAATGATGAAGTACCAGGTGAATCAACTTTCGTAGATATTTACTTCATACCGAAAGTCGAACCAGAGCAAATACCCGAATCTTTAGGTTTACTACGTCGCATAGCTTCGACACCGTGCCTAATAGAACCTTTCCGTAATCAACCAACAGATGAAGAAGTCGAGAGTTGTTCATATAAGCTACTTGCGACTCGTAAGGAATGTAGACGTGAGGCAAAGCGCGATGAAAGGAAAGCTACTGAAGAAGAACTGCCGAAGCTATGGATAATTACACCTTCAGCTTCAGAAAAATTACTTAATACTTACGGTGCCCAATCTCGTAATGGTTGGGTTGATGGTATATACTTTAGCGCAGATGGTGAACACAAAAGGTTCGTATCAGTAAACCTACTGCCTAAAACACCACAAACAAGATGGTTAAGACTTTTTGGTCGGCAAACAGTACAAGGGGAAGCAATAGACGAAATTCTTGCTTTGCCCAATAATGATCAGCGACGGAATGCTGCGTGCGTCTATTATCAGCATGGAAAGTTACCATAGGATTAAAACCACAAAATAATGAAGATTTGGAGTTCATGATGATAGTATCAAAAGCATATGCAGAGTGGGAAGAAGCTACCGAACGCCGAGGATTGGAGCGTGGTGTCGAGCAAGGGCAACGTCTCGTAGTCGAAAATTTGCTTCAAGCGCGCTTTGGTACACTTGACGCTGAGTTAATCAACATTATTCCATCACTTTTAACGCAACCTATCGAAGAATATACTCGTTTACTGTTGGAACTATCTCATATATCTCGTGAAGAGTTAATCGATCGCTTTAATCAACCATAGCCACTGTAATATTATCTTAATATTTGGCGCCGCTATCTGCTCCCGATGAATGTTGCAGGCGCCATTTATTAAGCTATCTTTATTACCATAACAGAAATGCTCTCTTGACATGAACCAACAAGAGAGCAAATAATAAACATGAGGAATATAATAAACTTTTACAGACTAAGAAAACAATATTAAATATATAGAATAAGTAGTCAACTCTTAATGATATTCGTAGTGACCAGCTACCCAATATCTTCCTGTATCTGTATAATCCCAATGTCCCTGAACCCAGACTTTTTGCTGATATACATTTTGTTGACTAGAAGGTACTACAACCGCTGTTGGCTGAACAACTACAGGCTCAACAATTACATCCCGATGCCTATGATAGCGGGGTCCAAGAAAAATCTCCAACGCTGCGGCTGGTTTGGGTAGAGATATAACGACAAAAGGAAGGGCAAGTAAGCTCAAAGCAATAATCCGCTTCATAATCCAATCTCACTGCTTATTTGATAGTTTTATAGTATAAGTTCGAGCAACAGTTGCACACATGACAAAAGTCACTATTTAACTAGTTAGAAAGTCATTAAAGTTAGTGGGCTACTTTGCAACAGATGGAACGGATGTAACGGATAAGTTATTCGTTACAAACACTAATCTAGTTGTCCAAGGTCAACCATCCGTTACATCCGTTGTATCCGCTGCATGGTATTGACGATTTATAAAATTCGAGCGAAACTTACTTAATGCAATCGTATCAGTGTACTACCTATTTTGGAGTTATAAATTATGGCTACTAGTATCACTTGTCGTAATTTTATCAATGGTAAATGGTTAGATAACACTGAAAACACCCTCTCTAGCTTTAATCCCGCGTTGAAAAGCGAAGTTGTTGCGACTTTTAGGAGTTCTACAAGTAAAGACGTTGACGAAGCAGTAACAGCAGCACGCAATGCTTACTATAACTGGCGCCAAGTTCCTGCACCCACGCGCGCTGAGTATGTATTTAAAGTTGGAGAGTTATTACTTCAACACAAAGAAGAGTTAGCACAGTTAATAAGTCGGGAGATGGGTAAACCCATAGCCGAAGCGCGCGGTGATGTGCAGGAAGGTATTGACTGTGCTTTTTATAGTGCTGGGGAAGGGCGCCGTCTTTATGGGCAAACGACTCCTTCTGAGATGCCAAACAAGTTCGCGATGACGGTTAGAACACCAATAGGTGTATGCGCTTTAATTACTCCGTGGAATTTTCCTATTGCTATTCCTTGTTGGAAAGCGATGCCAGCATTAGTATGTGGTAACAGTGTTATTTTAAAACCTGCTGAAGATACTCCTGCTTGTGCAACGAAGTTAATTGAGATTTTTGAGAAAGCTGGTTTTCCACCTGGTGTTGTTAACTTGGTGCATGGTATAGGAGAGGAAGCAGGTAAAGCATTAGTAGAACATCCCGATGTCAACTTAGTTTCATTTACAGGTTCTTCCCAAACAGGTTCGCTAGTTGGAGAAATTTGCGGGCGCCTCCATAAACGGGTATGTTTGGAGATGGGAGGCAAAAATGCCCAGATAGTTATGGAAGATGCTGACTTAGAATTAGCACTTGATGGCGCCGTATGGGGTGCATTTGGAACCGCAGGACAACGATGTACAGCAACAAGTCGTCTCATTTTACACCGCGATATCAAAGCAAAATTTACAGAAATGCTACTTGCACGTGCAAGTAAATTACGCTTGGGTGCTGGTTATGACACACATACAGAAATTGGTCCCATTATTAACGACAAGCAACTTCAACAAGTCAGAAAATATATGGATGTTGCCCGTTCTGAAGGCGCCTCTATATTAATAGGTGGTGACATAGCTAATGAAGGTACACTCAAAGAAGGTTATTTTTTCCAACCTACTATATTAGATAACGTCACACCTAATATGCGGGTTGCCCGTGAAGAAATATTTGGTCCAGTAGTCGCATTAATCGAAGTAAACTCGTTTGAACAAGCTATAGATATTCTTAACGATACGAACTACGGTCTTTCATCTTCTATATATACCCGTGACGTGAACCGTGCGTTTGCAGCGATGCGTGATATCGAAGCAGGTATTACCTATATTAACGGTCCAACAATAGGCGCCGAAGTTCACTTACCATTTGGAGGAGTCAAACAAACAGGTAACGGACATCGCGAAGCAGGAAGCGCTGCTATTGATACATTTACCGAATGGAAAACTGTTTATGTAGACTTTTCTGGAAACTTACAGCGCGCGCAAATTGACAACCGTGATTAATATACTATTAAAAATTTATCAAAAGCACTTTCTGTAGTGAGCAGTATGTAAAGACCGTAAATTTACGGTCTTTACATACTGTTTGATATGCTTATATATTTATCTACTCCATCTGCGAATAGTGTCTATTGAAACACCAGTTTTATGAGAGATTTGTTTAGCTGTTTTATCTCTCATTTCAGCTAAAAACTTTACCCATGCTCTTGCAAAATTAGGATATGATTGTGGTTTTTGTGACTTAATTAATGCCGAATAATTACATAACTCGCAGTGGATTATGAATTTACTTTTACTACCACCTCCACGTAACGAATCTATTGCTTTGCATTGGGGACAAGAAAACGGTTCTAAAAATTGACCACGACGCACAACAGCAACCGTACAGTCATCATCAGTTTTGGGAATTAAAGCATCTTGAATTGCTGATTGCATTCCAAGATTAACTTCTTCAGCAGGTGCATCATCAAGCCAACTTGCCATTTGCTCGACGACAGAAGAAACAATATTTTTTCTCTTATCATAAAGAGACGCACTGGCGCCATCTGTCATTAATGCAAATGATTTTACTTTTTCGCTTATTGGTATGACATTGACCCGCATTCTATTAGGAGCAGAAGCAGAAGTAACGAAAAACGTTTCGTTAGCGAACTCACCATTATCAGGGGAGGATAGTACTTTTGCTAAACCGTCCTCTACCATCGCAATAACTCCATCCCCAAGATGCACTGTGAGGGCTTTTTCATTAGTAACAAGTAAAGCCACAATAGTACAAGCGTAAGTCTTTTGGTTCGCCTCCATTAGTTGTAACTAATTCATTAATTACTGTAAGAGCAGTATTTAAAATTTCTGATTCTGAAAGCGCTCGACTAATGAATTTATCAGCTTTCTCACAGAGAATATTTGCAACTGCATTTGCTACAGCTTGGGCGCCTAAATTACAAAGACGAGCGCTACCTGCACCATCACATGCACTAAGGTTTATTTAATAAAGTCTTAGATATGTATAACCGAATTGTGAAGCATGTATAAAGAAATCAAGAACAAAGTAGCTTTATGTTACCAATAGCTTCAGTATAAATCAGCATCAAAAAATAAAGATTTTGTAGTTTTTTAAATTTTAACAATAAAGAATAATTCAACAGTTGTGTATATCTGACTTTTTACGTTATGTGGAAAACTAACGTAAAACCTAACCCCCCAACCCCCTTTCCTGGGAGGAAAGGGGGAATACATTTGCTCACCTCTCCTTGTAGGAGAGGGGTCGGGGGAGAGGTTTTAAAGATACCGTGAAAAGTCAGGTGTATATAAGCATTTATAGTTATATTAATTAATGCGTACTACTTTTTGTTTTATAGATGTCACACAGATTAGGTGCCTCCTTCCTCTGTGTTAAGAGCGTCTCTGTGGTAAAAAATGTACTTACGAAACTTTTTCCCAATTTATAATGTAATCAAAAACTTTTTAAGTAATTTTCCGGAATTGGGTGTTAAGCAAGTGTATCCATATTGAGTATAATCCTATAATTGTTAGCAATTTTGTCATATTGTTGATTTACTCATTTTAATTAACATTAGCTTATTCCGGCGCCAACATCAGCATAAGCATGTAAAATTTTATGTAGCATTTTGTGCTTTTTATTTAAAAATTTTTACTTAGCTAGTTAAAAACTTGCTGTAAATTAGTATATATACTAAGATTAGACAAATCTAAGAAAACTTGATTGATGAAAGTTTAAACACAAACAAATAATTGAGTTAAAGATGAAAGGGCTTATGTCAAGAACAAGCATTCTCCTAGAAAAATTGAACGAAGTTACAGAAAACGCAAAGGAAGCAGAGCCTGATTTAGCTGCTAGACTAACTCAGATTCAGCGACCAATACAAAAATTGCAACAAGGAGATATAACAAGTAGAAAATTTTTATTAAAAGGTTTAGAGGAAATTATTACAGATTGTGACATATGGTTAACTTATATTGAAATGGACTTGGAAGAAAAAAGCATATTTAAGCATAGTTTACATCCAGTAGAAAGATATTGGTATTTTGAGATGTTTCCTGCTTGGTTTCAACAAGATGACAAAAGATTTTCTAAGTGGAGAGAGCATTTAATTAAAGGAACTCCTCTAGCTGATGATTTTAATCTCATGAAAGATATGAATAAGCGAATAAATAAGTTAAAGATAGAAAATTTAGAAAAATATAAAAATTCAATATTGTTACATAAGCTAATAGCAGATAAAGCAATGGTAACAGATTTAATGATTACAGGAAGTGAAGCTAACACATTGTGCGTGCAAATGACTCAAAATGCTCAAATCTATACTTATGAAAAAGAGAATGATTGGCAAGATACACTGAAGTACTGGGGTGTAAAGCGCGGGTTATTTATTCGTTATAACCCTCGGAGAAAGGATTTAGTAAACAAACTGCTCGATTGTATGTTGTGTAAAAGTGATTCACTTAATGAAGATAATTACAAGAAAGTAGACCTTTAAAAAGTTCATTATTAAAATAATAAGTAGATTAATATTATTTAGTATATGCCCACTCAAAATGTAAGCTCAAGCAAAAGTAAACTCGAAAAAGCAATGAAAGCTCTTGGCATTGCTCGAAAATTGCAGCGTGACAAATTATCTCTTGGCGCCGATTATGTAAATATAGATATAGAACTGGCAAATACTGGCTTTGAACCAATGAGCGAACAAACAGCTTTAACTGGGCAACCGCAACAAAACCCTGTTGCTGAGGTAGCTCATTGGGTAGAAAATAATTTAGATGCTGAGGCAGTACGAACTCAGTACCTTGTTTTAGTAGAATTTGAGGGTACAACTGAGCAGAAGCAACAAGCTATTGAACAAACTAGCAATTGGTTATTGTCGCATTCACAAGCAGTAACAGTTCGCGAGAAATACTTAATTTTGGTCAACAAAGCAGGAATAGAAAGGCAACAACAAGAAGCACTTGCCCAAACACAAGTTTGGTTACAAGCGAACAGCCAAGATACATATGTACGCGAACAATATTTAATATTGCTTGACAAGGTAGGAACACGGCAACAGCGTCAGCAAGCAGTGTTAGAAACAAGCGCATGGCTAGAATTAAATTCAGAAGATAGATATGTACGCGCGCAATATTTAAAATTAGTAAGCTCAGTTGGAACAAGACAGCAGCAGCAGGAAGCAATAGCTCAAACTACTATATGGTTACGCGCGCATCCTCAAGATAATTATGTACGCGAACAATATTTAACATTAGTTAATCAATTAGGTAATGCCAACTCTTTGAAATCGGCGCCGAGAGGTATAAACTTAAGAAAGCTGCAAGAAGTATTCG
The DNA here is from genome assembly GCF_059640475.1 of Calothrix sp. CBUCES-K 9914. Taxonomy (NCBI): domain Bacteria; kingdom Bacillati; phylum Cyanobacteriota; class Cyanophyceae; order Nostocales; family Calotrichaceae; genus Calothrix; species Calothrix sp. CBUCES-K 9914. Next base: position 15,388 of record NZ_JBXXZH010000119.1, on the reverse strand, counting down.
AGGCTATTGGTGAAGTCATTGATAATTTATCAAGCCCGCCAGAAGCAAGTTTAGCATTTAGGTCAGCGAGTGCTGGCACATGGAAACAAATATATAGTCAAGAAATTTTACTTGAAGGTCAAGCAGTACTGTTACAACTTGAAAGTAGAGCAGAAGAAGAAAATAAAATAAGCATAAGAATACAATTACAGCCGACCAATAATGATTTATACTTACCAGAAGGAATTAAATTATTTCTACTCTCACCATCTCAAGACCAGCTTTATGAAGACCAAGCTGAAAGTAACAGAGAGCTAATTGAAGTAATATTGCCGGATGGTGAACCTGGAGAAAGTTTTACCGTCGAAGTAACTAAAGACAATACCAATTTCATTGAAGACTTTATAGTTTAAATAAATTTAGGCTACAGGAGATACAAAGTGGGTAAGGTAGTTTTTATCAAAATAATGAAAACTCAATCTCAGCAGGATTATAATGTCTTTGTTGAAATTGCTAATGATGGTGAATCTTACTTTGCTAGCGAATCTGGAACATTGCCTAAATCATTAGAAGTATTTACCAACCACGAAAATTGGCGGGCTAATTATCAGCAATTAAATGTGAAACGTCGGTTTGGAACTGTTCAACCAGGAAGGACAAGCAATAATTGTGAACAAGATTGCCGTAAATATGCTCAAGCATTAGAAAATAGCATGAAAGCTTGGTACAATATATTAGAATTAAAGGACATTAGACAAGTATTAGATAAACAGCTTTATCCACAAGATGAAATTCGGTTGTTAATTTTAACTGAAGACAGTAAGTTAAGAAGGTTTCCCTGGCATTTATTTTTTGAGAATTTTTTAGATCAACATCCAAAAGCCGAAGTTGCATTGAGTCCTTTAAATTGTCGCCAACTACCATTGTCACCAATAATAAATAGAAGACAAGTTAGAATTTTAGCTATATTTGGCGATAGTGAAGGAATTAATGTCAATAAAGACGAGCAGTTACTCAAACAATTGTTACCGAATGCAGAAATTACATTTTTAGCCAAACCTAAGCCAAGAATATTGCATGATTGTTTGTGGGATGACCAAGGCTGGGATATTTTATTTTTTGCGGGACACAGTTCCAGTGACGACAATGCCGAAAAAGGTTACATAAATATTAACGAAAATGATAGATTACAAATTAGTCAGTTAAAGAACGCACTCAAGAAAGCTTTAGAACGAGGATTACAGCTGGCTATCTTTAACTCCTGTGACGGGCTAGGGTTAGCTCGCAATTTAACAGACTTGCATATTCCCCAAATTGTTGTAATGCGAGAGCCTGTCCCCGATAATGTAGCTCAAGCATTTTTGAGGTATTTTCTCACAGAATTTTCTAGTGGCAAGTCTCTTTACTTGTCTGTACGCGGAGCAAGGGAGAGATTAGAAGGTTTAGAATTTGACATTCCTAGTGCAAGCTGGTTCCCAGTAATTTACCAGTTACCAAATCAAATACCTCCAACTTGGCAACAACTGTGCCAAACAAAAAATGTTGTTACAACACCACCAAAGCCAGGAAATACAAATCCTGAAGTGGCTTCAAGTGAACAGGGCAAGACTAACACTCGCTCTTCTTCTCCCAAACCTGTTACCGTAACCACTAATAATCCTTCTTCTCCCAAACCTACCCCAGTAATCAATAATACCCCAAACCATACTGTACAAACTTCTTTAAAGTGGCAAAATTTGCCCAAAGACAGCGGATATCCAGTCTATCAAGTTTTTGGGGTTATTTGCGGGTTGTACCAGTATGGTATAGCTACACCTGCTGAAATTATACCCCTATGCTTACCAGAATATTCTCAAAAAGCGATTCAAAAGGTAATTGATAATGCTCTAAGTAAAGAATTAAAAAATTTAGTTGTTTTAGTAACACAAGGTAAGTATGAGCGTTTAGCTATCAGTGAAACATTAAATCCGAAAGAAGTCATGCAAGCTTACGGGCAAAATGTCTTAGAAAAATGTTTAATGGCAGCAATTCCAAACTTAGATGTAACAAAGGATACTCATCAGCGTTGGGCATCTCATGCGTTGAGAAGTTTAGCTGTAAATAATCAAGATAATATTGTTCGCAAAATTTTACAGGAGTATCCAGCCCAAATTCAAGCTTTACAGCCAAAGGATGAGTCTTCGGAATGGTCAGTTTGGATAAAGATATATGAAGCGCTATTGCAAAAGCAACCAAATGATGAATTAGTACATAACAAATATCTAGGACTAATTTCAAAATACGGTACATCGGAACAAAAGTCTCAAGTCATTACTGAAACTATACCTTGGTTGCAGAAGCATCCAGAAGATATGAGCATTCGTGCAAAATATCTAATTTTAGTTGAAAAAAATGGAAGTTTACAGCAAAAGCAAAATGCAATTACTCAAACCAAAACTTGGTTACAAACGTATCAAGAAAAATTCCATAGAGCTATAAGCGAAGATAAAAAGCTCAGGAATGAACTAATGGCTTTAATGCAAAAACTAATTAATCTTATTTTTATTGACGACATCAAAACAAAAGACCAAAACGCTATTTTAAATATTTTTGTTTACTATAGAGAGTATTTGAATGAAAAACACTGTAATATATTAGCAGATTATATTGTTCAAGAATCATTAAATTTGCCTGTTAATTATTGGGCACAATTAGTTAATGCAGCAAATATACTGAGAGATTATAGAAATGAGTTTGGTAAGGCAGAAGAAATTTATAAACGAGTTATCAATTTAGCGACTTCGCCAAGTAAAAAGCAACCGCACGACATTAATAGTCTGAGTCAAACAATTCAATATACTTATTTACATTACGCGCGCCTATTAATTTTGCGTCAGCCAAGTGATGCAGATAAAGCAATTAAATATTTAGGGGATGTCTTAGCTAAAAATCCTAACCATGCTTTAGCTCACTTATATATAGCCAAGTGCTATCAATTAAAAGGTAAAAGATTTAGTGCAGAAGCCAATTATAGCTTTCACCAGGCAATTACTTTAGATAAGCAACAAGTAGGTTATTTTTGGTATGAATATGGCTTATTTCAGCTAAATACTATGGCGAACCGAGCAGAAGCTCGTAAAGGTTTTGAAAACTCTCTAAAACAAAAAGCAAATTTACGCGCGTGTGTTGATTTAGCTGAATTAGAAATACAAGATAAAAAATTTAAGCGTGCTTCAGAACTATTGGAACAAGCTTGTAGCTTAGAGCGTATTACACGTTTAGAAAAAGAACAATGGCGCCAATTTCAAAATAAAATTCAATTACTAAAAAATAAAGTTTCAACCAAAAGTAGTTAAAAAATTGTCTTAATTAAATGTAAAAAAGGAGTATTTATCATGAGTAATTTAACAACTTACAGTAATCAAAATTATAAGCATTTGCTAGTTTTTGAGACAATTGCTTTATTGAGTGCAGATGAAACAAATCGAATTCAGATATGGCGTAATAATGCAAAACTAGGAGAATGCTATATACCAGGCGCCACTCATGCAGAAATAAGCAACCTAGCTCAAGATTATAAAAATCCAAAAGACCAAGCTAGAGCTAGAGCATTTCTAAACTTTCAAAGTAAAGGAGGTCACTATAAAATTCAACCAGTAGAAGATAACAAAAAAATTCCTCTAGATAACCAAAAAGACAGACAAATACTTACTTGTGCTTATAGACTAGCAACTGAAAATCCAAATTGCGTAGTAATACTTATTACATATGATTCATCAATGCAATCGTTGGTCAAACAATCAATGTTGCCAAATTTTTGTTATTTGAATGCAAGAGAAATAGGTGATTGGTATCACAACCTTTATCATCAAAATAAAGTACCTAAAGCAGTATCGGATGCTTACGAGCAGATTAAAAAAACCCAACTACAAAATCAAAATAATCAATCTTTTGAAAAAGTCCAAGAATCCAATAAGCATAGTGTAAATAGCACTAGAGAAAATAGCAGTTCGCCACGCATTATCAAACAATCCCCACAAACACCCATTAAATCTCCACAAAATCGTGGTAACAAAGTAAATAAGAAAGATAATTTTGAACGTCCTATTCTTAAAGAAAAAAATAAGTCCTCAAACGCTTTGTATATTGGTATTGGAGTAGGGTGTTTAGTTCTACTAGGCGCCTTTTTTACAATTAATAGTTTTTCAGGTGGAAATGCTGCTATTGTGGCACAACAGCAAGTTGATGACCGACCTGTAGAAACAACACCATCTAACCTTATTGCCAATGCTGAAGCAGCAATTATTCAGTTTCAAGAAACCAAAGAACCATCTGTTTTAAGAAACTCTTTAAATGAACTTCAAACGCAGAAAAACAAACAAGGACTTCGTTTAGATAACGAAGGTGAACAACGTTTGAGTCGATTAAAACATAAATACGCTATTGAGGTATTAGCTTCATCTGGTCAAAAAGCAGAAGCAGCTAAAATGCTTGAGGAAGTTTCCAAAAATTACAGTGAGTATAAAGAAGTGAAAAAATCACTAACTAAACTTAAAAAATAAACCTGTAGAGACCGTATTAATTCGGTCTCTACATTTTTCATTGGACATGAGAATCAACCAGAGAATTTAAATTTCCAATATACGGAATGGTGCCATATCGACCTTTTATATAATCACTCTCGAATGATGCATCATTACGAACTTTATATTCAGCTAGTGAGTATAAATCTGTTGCACCATACCTATTTTTTTCTGTAAACCAAATTTGGTCTCTACGAAACAGTTTGTTACTAAGTAAATTCGTATCGTGTGTCATGAAGATTAATTGAGCGTTATTGGGGTTTGTTTCGTTGGAATTAAATAAATTAACAATAGCAAAGCTAATTAATGGATGAAGTCGCGCGTCAAGCTCATCAAAGATGAGAACTTTACCATTATTAAGTGTGTCTACAAGAAGACCAGCGAATGCAAAGAGTTTTTGTGTTCCTTCTGATTCTTGTTTTTCTATATTAAACTTTTCTTACGATACTGTTTCGTATCGCTATAGATATGTTTCTTGGCGCCAACTCCCTTTGCTGCTAGATGTTTTAAAGGTGGTTTTGACGTTTTATTTGAGCAATTACAAAGAAATGTCCACTCAGGTGTAGTTATAGCTGCTGACAAAATCGAAACAGTTATAACGCGCGGACAGGCGAGACGCCTATCCTACGGGACAATGATTAAACTGTTCTAGTTCTTCTTTGTGACAGCGCAACCTTGGTTTTTGTGGGTCTGTTAAGTCCATTTGTTGCCACGGTACAGTGTATCCACTGTAAATTTTTCTTGCTCCTAGTCGCTTTAATATAGATAACCCTATTTCCCATGCGGATAGTCTTTCAAGTATGGCAATATTCCCAATTAGATATGAGTCTATATACCATTCATCACCGTTTTGCTCCGCGCGTATTTCTTCGATACGTCCAATGGGTTGACCAGCTGGGTCGAGTACTTGTTTGCCTAAAAGCAATTCTAAATGTATTTCGCTCATAGTTAACCACCTGGAATACGGCTAATAATATTCGCACGCACCCATTTTTCCCATATTAATGCTGGTGTTGCTTCTGCATCGACATCGACATCTACCTCTACATCAATGCCAACATCTCGGACTTTTGACCAAGGAATACGAAACGGTTCGCTATGTTTGGCACCCCATTTATTTTGTATTGCTGCTAAGATGTGTGCTGCTTGTGGATGAAGTCTTCGCGCGAGAGTTACAAGACCGACTTCAATATATGCTAACCTTGGCTGTTTTCCTTCTTCGTACTCAATGACAATTCCATCAACTTTACCCATATTATTCTGGTTACGGTCAACGAGTTGATTATCGAGAACATCCCGTATTAAGTCCATCTCAACCTCCAATAAATTCTAAGGGAAGCGCTACAATTGCCAAAACAAAAGCTAGAATAATTGTAAAAATCACTACGCTATTACTTATCCAACCGTTGCGATACCTACCTACATAAGATTCATCGTTCATCAACACTAAAAAAGGAATGATAACAGGTGGTAATATTAATGCTGTTATTGCCATTGAAAACAGCGTTAGTTGTAAAGGGTCAATTCCTACTACCATTAATAACGAAGCTAAAAAGACAAACACTGTATAAACAAGGCTAAATCGTGCAGCTTCTCTAGGACGTAAATTTTCACCCCAGTTCCAACCTAATGCTTGCGCGACAATATAAGCAGTATCAAGTGTTACTTCCAATGCGGCGCCAAAACAAGCTATACCTAACGATGCAGCAAACAATATAAAGCCCCAATATCCAAACGTTTCCGTTAACATCAATGCTGCTTGCTCATAACTATCAACTTGAATACCTTTCGGCTTTAACACCATTGCAGCAACAATTAATACCCCAATTGAAACAATACTACCAAACCCCATTCCTAAACCAGCAACCGCGCGGTTAACACCAATATGTGAGTCATCCCATTTATCTTCAACGGCACCTGATGAGTAAAAGTAAAATAAATAAGGACTAATAAGGGCGCCAAGAATACTCACAACTAAAAACAAATAGTGCGGTGTATCTTGACGTGGTAAAGTTGGTAGTAATCCAGTACCAAGAGTAGTTAATGATGGATGGAGTTTTACTGTAGCGATAACAAAAACTAATGTGACTATCCCTAAAAACGAAATACCGTTTTCAATAATTTTAAAATTGCCTTTCCAAATTACTAGCCAAATTGCAAATGCCACAGGTAAAGCAAACCATTGAAAACTAATACCTGTAACTAATTGTAAAGCTATACAAACACCCCCAATTTCGGCGCCTAACACCAAAAAATCAACTGCAATTTCTGCCAAAAGAGGGATGACATAAAAGTTAAATCCAAATCTTTCGCGTACCGCAGCAGCTAAGGTATGCTTACTAACCGCAGCTAACCTTCCCGACATTTCAACCAGAAAGATAACGCAAATCGTTCCTAAAACTATTGCCCATAATAATTTAAACCCAAATTCTGAACCCGCTTCCGCAGAAGTCGCAATGGCGCCGACATCAAGAAAACCACCTATACTTGTGATAATCCCCAACGCAATCTCAAGTATTTTATTCATGATTGCCCACCTACGCTTTGCGCGAGCTTTGTCATATTCTGTTCTTGTACAGACAATTGCTGTATTTCTTGAGTTAATGCTTGATAGTCTTTATGTTCTACTGAATTAGACACTTGAATTAATGTAGTTTGAAGCGAAAATAGTAATTTAAGAATAGAAGCACGCTTTTCTTCATCAATTGATAACTTTGATAATGAATCTGTTTCTTTTTTAAGTTCTTCCTGTGTTTTTTTAAGCGTTTGTTTTGCGTAAGCTGTTGGCACTGCACCGCGTTTCCAAGCATCACCTACCATATGAGCAGTTGCTGCCCATGATTTTACGCTTTGTAATTCTTTTGATACATCGTCATTACTAGATTTACTAGTACAGGCTGTTAATAACAATAATACTAACAAGCCTGTTAAGCGCATTAATATTTGAGTTGAAGGCGACATTTATTTAATTAATCTAATACATATGTTGTTATTAATGCTCTGTATCTAGTAAATTTGTAAATATACTACAGAGGTATCTTTTTTCAGAATATCTATATCTAATGTTAGATTTTGAGATTAACGCGCAACCAAAACGAAGCCAATAAACAGTAAACTGAAAAACAAAGCTACTATGATAACGTATTCAATCCTGCGGCTAAATAATCCAACCGCTCCTAAAATCAGAAATACTAGTATAATTATTCCAGCGTAAGAAGTAGTTTCCCAACCTTGAGCAATTAATGGGTCATCAGTTGGATTACTAGCAGCTTGTTCTGTTCGTAAAGCTTCGGGTGCTGGTAGAGGTGCCGAACCTATAAATAATGATGTTTCTTTAGGTAAAGACATAATTAACTTATATTAAATTATTTTTAAAGTAAATGTTTTTATCTTGTACATCTATGAATAAGCTCATGACATCTAACTTAAGTAGCATCTAATTTAGTCTCACCAAGTGTATTGTGTAAATATTTCGTTATCATTCATTTTTCGGAAGTGTTTCAAGTAAAACATCTGAATCGACTATTTGTACTACTGACTGATTTTTAACTTCAGGCGCCAGCGAAGAACGGTCTAATACTAGAGGACGTTAATTCCCTTCTTTCCTCTGAGAACTCTGTGTCTCTGTGGTAAATATATATACTGCATAGGCAAGATATGTATTGCACAGGCAAGATGCCTGTGCTACAGGAGTTTTTAGTATAAAATATATTAAGTATACGTATTGGAGGATTTCGGCGCCTGGGTCAAACTATCGATACCACCAAGACGAATTTGCTCATAAACACCTTGAGTCGGCGCCAGCCAAACTCTACCTGTACCTCGGAAAGTTTGCAATAGTCCTTCACCACTCGTTAAAGTACCTAAAATACTTTTTGTAGATTTCTCTACAGTAAACTCAATTCTACCACTTCGCATCAAAGCAAAGTTACCATCGACTCGAAGCGTTTCGTTTTCTAAATGGACACAATGCACTTCATCAGCAGGTACTGGTAATTCAAATACGCATATACCTGTACCACGAATACGAGTTTGGAACAAACCCTCACCACCTAACAACGCTGAGGAAACATTCTTTTGCATGAAGACACCAACATCAAGGGCGCCTTCACCACAGTAAAATAAACCTTTATCTGCAATAAGTTCTTCGTTGTTAAGATAGTAAACCATGAAATGACTAAATGACGGTTCGAGATATATAACTCCATTACCGCGATAGCGAGGAATAAATACTGACTCGTTAGTAAGCAGTTTATTCAGCATTGCTTTTCCTAACCCAGCAACTCCACCCGCTTTGTTCTCAACTTGAATATTGCCGTGTAAATACTGTAAGGCGCCTGCTTCGATTTGCGCTTCCCCACCTTGAAGGGTAATTTTAATTTGTTTTAACTGCATTCCGGCTTGGTTCGCGTAATATATTGCTTGCGCTATTATTGGGTCGTTTATTCCCGATAATGTTTTGTAACCAAGAATCTCAACCTTAAACCTTTCTCCTGACACACAGTTGAGAACTTCTAACTTAGAAGTGGTTTTACCTTTGTACGGTTCTATAAAACCTTTATCGGCTGGATTTACCATACCAGTTTCCCCCGTTGTTAAAAATACATTGTGCCATTTGTTTTGTCTCGACGTTACATGTAACGTCGAGACATTTAATTGGTTATATAGTACATTTATATGGAGGTTAGCGGACTCGAACCGCTGACATCCTGCTTGCAAAGCAGGCGCTCTACCAACTGAGCTAAACCCCCTTTTACTTTGATAGATTAGATTGTATCTGAGAATGTTCTTAAAAGGAAGAGGTTATAGGAAAAATGACTCTGGTAGTAGCTGCATTTTATAAATTTACTAAACTGCCAGATTTTGCCCAGATGCAAGACCCTTTACTGGCATTTTGTACTGTTCAAGGAATAAAGGGAACAATATTACTGGCGCCTGAAGGTATTAACGGTACTATAGCGGGTGAGCGCGCGTGTATTGACGCAGTATTATCTTACCTACGTTCCGATTCTCGCCTAGCTGACTTAGAACATAAAGAATCTTTGGCTTCTGAACCTCCCTTTGAAAGAATGAAGGTAAAGTTGAAAAAAGAAATTGTGACATTAGGTTTACCTGTTAACCCTACAGAACAAGTTGGAACCTACGTTAAACCATCTGATTGGAACGCTGTTATATCTGACCCCGATGTAGTTGTTATTGATACCCGTAACGATTATGAAGTAAAAATCGGCTCATTTAAAGGCGCCATTAACCCAGAGACTGAATCATTTCGAGAGTTCCCCGACTATGTACATCACCACCTCGACCCCAAAAAACACAAAAAAGTAGCAATGTTCTGTACAGGAGGTATTCGTTGCGAAAAAGCTTCTTCTTATATGTTGTCTCAAGGATTTGAGCAAGTGTACCATCTTCAAGGGGGTATACTGAAATATTTAGAACAGATACCACAACAAGAGAGTCTTTGGTCGGGTGAATGTTTTGTGTTCGACGAACGCATCGCAGTCCAACATGGGTTAGAACAAGGAACCCATGACAAGTGTGTAGGATGCGGACATCCCATTAACGACCAAGATAAACTTTCTCCTCACTACGAAGAAGGTATTTGTTGCCATCATTGTTTTGATAGCTTAACTCCCGATAAACGCGCGTCTTTAGAACAAAAAAGGCGCCAGGGTCATTAACATCTTCCGGTTGGGTTCCTCCACCCAATATCAAGCGTAGGGGCTGATCATAATTTTCAGCAGGTGCGTGGCGCCACGAGTTTTGTGATTATATTCAAGTGTTTTCTTTGGCGCCACACACCCTACGTGCCAACATTAACCCATCACCAATAGGCACTAAACTAATGTTAACCCGCGCGTCTGAATGTAACTTCGCATTGAGCGTGCGGATTTTCTTGGTTCTATTATCCTGCACTTCTTGGTCAGCAACTCTTCCAAACCACAGCACATTATCAATTGCAATTAAACCACCTGGACGCACAAGTTGCAGACAGCGTTCATAATAATCATCATAACCACTTTTATCTGCATCGATAAAAGCAAAATCAAACGTTTCTGCCTCCGTTTGGATTAACTTATCAAGCGTTTCAACCGCTGGAGCAATATGTAAATCTATCTTATGTAATACTCCCGCTTTCTCCCAATAACGCCGCGCGATTTGTGTATACTCTTCACTAATGTCACAAGCTACAACCTTACCATCATCTGGCAAAGCTAACGCTACTACCAACGAACTATATCCCGTAAAAACACCGACTTCTAAAGTTTTCTTTGCTCCTATTAACTGTACAAGCAAACTCATAAATTGTCCCTGTTCTGGAGCTATTTGCATTATTGCCATTGGGTGTTGCACTGTTTCCTGCCTCAGTTGCGTCAATACTTCAGGTTCTCGTACTGATACAGAAAGTAAATAATCACGAAGATTATTTTCGAGTCCAAGCGTTTGTTTTGTCATATTAGTAGAAGTATCTTCCAATCAAATGCTGCGTATTAATACTTTAATACATCTAATTGTTTTATACATTTTGTTTGTGTTAATTCTTTATATCAACATATTTATCAGTGAATATAACTAATTTTATTACATCAAATGTTTGAATAAAAACAAGATAACTTTACTAAAAATACAAACATACTTCATACTTTTGGTTCTTCAAAAAAATATTATTGAAAGTGTAAAATATTTTTTCATAAAATCATCAGGGAGAAACTAATGGCTGTACATTTCTTAACTGCATTAAACTTACTCAACGCGCCAGTATCAAAAAATACTAGCCCCTTAATCAAAAAAGGTAACAATCGTAATTACAGCTATGAAATATGGAATATAGGCGGTCATATTGGTTACTATTTGAAAGTCAGTAAGTCTGGAAAATATCCTAACAGTCAGGCGCCGCAAGTAGTGGGTAGCTTCAAGACTCCACAAGATGCATTTAATTATTTAGATAAGAATTATAGATAAATTTTTCAAAAAGCGTGCTTTTATTGGTGTGGAATTTTAATCATAAACTCTGCTCCAGTAAAAGGCGCCGTTGCGAATATCCAATCATAATTAGTGTAGAGACGTTACATGTAACGTCTCTACACGTTACAAAAATTTATAAAACAAAATAATAATAAACAAATACTGATATAGCTGTAATAAAGTTGATATTTCGTAGTTGTAGAGCTATCAAACGATTAACGATAGACGCTTATGTCAGGATTTCCCTAATTATATCAGTGAATATTTTTATGATAATTGGTAAAATAAAATACAATTTACAGCTCCATTTTCTGCATTTTTTGGGAGGAGTACGATGAGCCGTCCGATTATACTTGGTATTGTTGGTGATAGTGCAGCAGGTAAGACAACTTTAACGAAAGGGATTGCTCAGGTACTGGGGCCGGAAAATGTGACGGTGATATGCACCGATGATTATCACAGGTATGACCGTAAACAGCGCGCTGAAATTGGTATTACAGCGCTTCACCCAGATTGTAACTACTTGGATATTATGCAGCAGCAACTATCGCTACTGCGAATGGGACAACCAATTCTAAAACCGATTTATAGCCATAAAACAGGAACCTTTGAGGCGCCGGAGTATATAAAACCAAATAAATTTGTAATTGTTGAAGGATTATTAGGATACTCGACTCGTGGCGCGCGAGACTCTTATGATGTCAAGGTATATCTTGCTCCTCCAGAAGAACTGCGCGCGAAATGGAAAATTAAACGTGATACCCAAAAGCGAGGTTACAGCGAAGAGCAAGTACTGGCAGAATTAGAAAAACGAGAACCAGATTCAGAACAGTACATTCGTCCACAGCGTCAATGGTCAGATATAGTAGTTAGTTTTTACCCACCCAACGACGATATGGACCAGGCTAACGGACATTTAAATGTACGCTTAGTACTTCGTCCTACAATACCTCATCCCGATTTTACCCAAGTACTGTCATCTGGAAATGGCAATCTAAGTTCAGCAATTCGATTAGAGTTAGACCGGGATATGGGAAAACCCGTCGATGTGTTAGGAGTTGATGGACACGCAACGCTCGAACAAGTAAATAAACTTGAACAGATGATTTGTTCAGACATGCCACATTTAAAAAGCGTCTGCGACCGTGAATCAAATCCTGAACTAGGTAAGATTTCCGGTACTACTGGTGAAACAATTCAAAGTTATCCCTTGGCTTTAACTCAATTACTAGTTACCTATCACATGCTCAAAGCAATACAAATGCATCCATAGGAGTCAGGAGTTAGGAGTCAGGAGTTAGGAGTCAGGAGTTAGGAGTTAGGAGTTAGGAGTTAGGAGTTAGGAGTTAGGAGTCAGGAGTTAGGAGTTAGGAGTTAGTGAATATTTAAATCAAAATCTTGTGGGATGGGCATCCTTGCCCGTCCCATCATCATAAATATTAAACTAAATTTACATATAGTTATATTTTGATATAAAACTTAATGAAGCGTACATTTAAACTAATTGAAGATTCTGTCAAATCGAGATTTTTTCAAATAAAAAAGACGATAAATATACATATGTACATATGTGTTGTAACAAGCTTTTACTTAATATATGGCTTATAATCTTCGAGTTATCGACATGGCAGAATGTGAGCGTCCGCGCGAGCGTTTGCTGACACACGGTTCAAAATTACTATCAACAGCAGAGTTAATTGCGATTTTACTAGCTACAGGGCAAGGCGCCGGAAAGTTATCTGCGGTAGGTTTAGGACAACACATCTTGTCAGAGTTAGCAAAGCACGAACGTGACCCTTTAGCAGCTTTACGCGAAGTCAATCCTACGGAGTTAATGAATATAAAAGGAATAGGGCCAGCAAAAGCAACAACAATTCTAGCTGCTGTTGAATTAGGTAAGCGTGCGTTTCAAGCAAGTCCAGATCAACGGATTCCAGTTGAAAGTCCAGCAGATGCAGCAGCAGTACTGAGTCAAGACCTAATGTGGTATCCGCAAGAAAGATTCGGAGTCATCTTATTAGATACCAAAAATAAAATGTTAGGAAAGCAAGTCATAACAATCGGTTCAGCAACAGAAACTCTTGCACCACCTAGAGAAATCTTTCGTGAAGTCATACGTCAAGGCGCCACTCGTTTAATAGTTTCACATAATCATCCTTCTGGTAGCGTCGAACCAAGTACTGAAGACATTGATTTAACTCGTCAATTATTAAAAGGCGCCTTGCTTTTGAACATTCCCCTACTTGACCATGTGATTTTGGGTAACGGAAACTTTCAGAGCTTACGTGAAATCACTACTTTATGGGATGAATACCCACAAGGAGATATTTAACTAAAGAATCCCCTGTACTTTTGATCACTAAAGCCAGGGGAGTGTCAATGAGATTATTGAGCTTGCCCATTAAGGCTAACTTTAACTACCTTGTTTTTATCTCCCTGCATTTTGGGCAGCGTGAGGTTTAAAATACCATCCTTGTATTCTGCCTTGACATCAGTGTTTTGAATGCGAGTAGATAGGGGAATGACACGTTGAAACTTGCCATAGTAAAACTCGCTTCTGGAAACACCATTTTCATTGGTCTTGCTTTCTTGTTTGCGCTCACCACTAATGTATACAGAGTTTTCTGTGACTTGAATGTCCAAGTCTTTAGCATCCATTCCGGGTAGCTCAAGCTTAAGTTGTACAGCTTCTGCGGTTTCATGCATTTCTATCGCAGGAGCTTTCATTTGTTCGCGCTCGTATAATGCAGAAGGTGTAATCGCTTCATCAAACAATCGATTCATTTGGCGTTGTAATGCGTTAATTTCTTGCCAAGGGTTCCAACGACTGAGAGTCATACTATTACCTCCAATTAAAGATTTTGCTCCTTATTAGCCTTTTTGTTTTGATACGTGTTCGACATTCAACTTGCCGCTCACACTTTTATATTATTTATCTCAAAAGGCTGTAAAATACGGTTTGTTACACCTGATATATTCATGAATACCGAACTGAACATCGATAGCTTTAAATAGTTAAACCATATATTTTGCAATACTAGAGAAATTGAGTCTAATTAAACCGAATGACGAACAGCGCAAAACAATATGCTCCTGCTACACAGCGGAACCGCGAAGTAATATTAGAGGTACTTTTACAGGTACTGCCGCCAAGCGGGACAATTTTAGAGGTTGCTAGCGGGACAGGAGAACACGCAGTATTTATGGCGCCGCGTTTACCCAAGCACAAATGGTTGCCTTCCGACCCTAACAAGAACGCGCGCGCTTCGATAGCAGCATGGTTAGATGGAGTGGAAAGCAATAATGTTTATAAACCTATTAATATTGATGCAAGTTCACCAACTTGGGATATAGAGACGCACGTAGAGGAATTTTCACCCATAACAGCCATCGTCAATATAAATATGATTCATATATCGCCGTGGGCTGCATGTTTAGGTTTAATGGCAGGCGCCAATAGAATATTACCTCCAGGTGGTATCTTATATATGTACGGCCCCTACAAACAAAACGGGCAACATACGGCGCCTAGTAACGAAGCCTTTGATGAATCGTTAAAAATGCAAAACCCAGAATGGGGTGTACGTGACCTAGACGAAGTAGTACAAGCAGCCAGCGCACAAAACCTATCCTTCCTAAAAACTTTTCAAATGCCAGCAAACAATCTCTCAGTAATATTCCAACACATCTAAAATATTAGCTTTATTGCCGTAAGCCCCGCACCATACCGCTTGCGGTTGGTGACGGGATATAAGGCAACCAAAAACGGGAGCAGTGCGATTTTGTTAAGTGCCGAAAATTAGGGATATAAATCGCCTATTTCGGGGTACTTTTAGCGCAAAAATCATGTTTTTATTGATAATTAGACGATTTAATTGAGA
>NZ_JBXXZH010000118.1:0-28239 GCF_059640475.1 Calothrix sp. CBUCES-K 9914 | reverse complement strand
CGGTATAAATTTACTCTTTAGCGGCTAAAACTTTGTAATTTTTACGGTATTCTTTCTTAGACATTATCTTAAATACTATCTTAAATATTATCACCTTATTCTACAGCAAATAAAAAGCCCCTGAGAAATAGTCCTCAAGTGCTAGTAATTTATTATACAATTTACACTAATTCAAGAGTGAAAAGGTTTTTATGATGGGTCAATTACAACTTAACTTCAATATCAACACCGGATGGCAAGTCTAGCTTCATCAGCGCGTCAATTGTTTTTGAAGAAGGTTGATAAATGTCAATAATTCGACGGTGTGTACGAGTTTCAAAATGTTCACGTGAATCTTTATCGACGTGGGGTGAGCGCAGTACGCAATAAATTTTACGCTTTGTAGGGAGAGGAATTGGGCCAATTGCTGTAGCGTTAGTACGGTTAGCGGTGTCTACTATCTTCTCGCAAGAGGTATCTAGTAAGCGGCGGTCAAAAGCTTGCAAGCGAATTCTAATTTTTTGCTGTTGTAGCGTTGCCATCTTCGGTTTTCCTGGTACTGATGATTTTGGATTGTGGATTTTCTTGCGGACATGAATGGATTTTAGATTGAATGAGAGAATCCAAAATCTAAAATTTTTTGTGGGCATAAAAAGAGCAGAGACGTATTATATCATCTCCGCTCGATTATTAGTTAAAAGTGCAAGGTATTATTTAACAATTTTAGAAACAACACCAGCACCGATGGTGCGACCACCTTCACGAATCGCAAAGCGCATCCCTTGCTCAATTGCAATTGGGCTGATTAACTTTACTGTCATTTTGATACGGTCACCAGGCATTACCATTTCTGCTGTACCACCGTCATCAGCGGTAAAAGCTTCGATGGTACCGGTTACGTCGGTTGTACGCACGTAGAATTGAGGACGGTATCCTGCAAAGAAAGGAGTTTTACGACCACCTTCTTTTTCGGTTAATACATAAACTTCACCTTCAAAGTCGGTGTGAGGTGTGATGGAACCTGGTTTTGCCAATACCATACCACGCTCAATTTCTTCTTTTTTCAAACCACGGAGCAGTAGACCCGCGTTGTCTCCAGCCATACCTTCTTCGAGACTCTTCTTGAACATCTCGATCCCGGTTACTGTGGTGGCACGAGTATTTTTAATACCTACTAACTCTACGTTGTCGCCAACTTTTACTTTTCCACGTTCAATACGTCCGGTTGCTACTGTACCACGACCTGAGATTGAGAATACGTCTTCCACTGCCATCAAGAAAGGCTTGTCGATGTCACGTTCGGGAGTTGGAATGTAGGAATCTACAGCATCCATAAGTTCGTAGATTTTATCTACCCACTTATCTTCTCCACGCTGTGTTTTAGGCGCCGAAGTCATTTTTTCTAGCGCTTGCAGACCAGAACCCTTGACGATAGGGATATCATCACCTGGGAAGTCGTAGCTTGATAGAAGTTCGCGAACTTCTAATTCTACGAGTTCAAGTAGTTCTTCGTCATCTACCATGTCTTCTTTATTCATGAAGACAACCAAGCTTGGTACACCTACCTGCTTCGCTAACAAAATGTGTTCGCGGGTTTGAGGCATTGGACCGTCTGCTGCGGATACTACTAGGATGGCGCCGTCCATTTGAGCAGCACCAGTGATCATGTTTTTCACATAGTCAGCGTGACCTGGACAGTCTACGTGAGCATAGTGACGTTGTGCGGTTTCATATTCTACGTGAGCAGTGTTAATCGTAATACCACGCGCTCTTTCTTCTGGAGCAGCATCGATTTGGTCGTATGCTTTAGCCACTGCACCACCAGAAGCCGCAAGCGTCATGGTAATAGCAGCTGTTAAAGTAGTTTTACCGTGGTCAACGTGACCAATAGTACCAATATTGACGTGTGGTTTATTCCGTTCAAACTTTGCGCGTGCCATGAATACTTGTTTCCTTTTCTAGTTATGCGTTCCCTTTGCTTTAGCGATAATAGCCTCTGCGACGTTGCGAGGCACTTCTTCGTAATGGCTAAACTCCATTGAGAAGATTCCGCGTCCTTGGGTCTTTGAGCGAATGTCAGTAGCATAGCCAAACATTTCTGCCAAGGGAACCTTAGCAGTTACTTTCGCAAGACCAGCTTCCGACCCCATACCTTCGATTTGTCCGCGACGCGAGTTTAGGTCTCCCATTACATCACCAAGGAAGTTTTCGGGTACTTCGACTTCAACTTTCATCAACGGTTCTAATAGTACAGGCGAAGCTTTCATTACAGCTTCCTTCATCGCCATACTTCCTGCGATTTTGAAAGCCATTTCTGAAGAGTCTACATCATGGTACGACCCATCAATCAATGTTGCCTTAACATCAATCAACGGATAACCAGCTAATATGCCAGATTCGGTACTTTCCTTCATCCCCGCTTCCGCAGGACTTATGTACTCTTTAGGTACAGTACCACCGACTATTTTAGAGACAAACTCAAATCCACTTCCAGGCTCACCCGGTTCGAGATCGATCACTACGTGACCGTACTGACCTTTACCACCGCTCTGACGAATAAATTTACCTTCTACTCGACTCACAGCTTTGCGAATTGTTTCACGGTAAGCTACTTGCGGCGCCCCAACGTTTGCTTCAACCTTAAACTCGCGCAACATCCGGTCAACCAGAATTTCTAGGTGTAACTCACCCATTCCAGCGATCACGGTTTGGTTTGTTTCTTGGTCAACGCTAACGCGGAAAGTTGGGTCTTCTTCCGATAGCGACTGCAAAGCTTTGGAAAGCTTGTCCATGTCGTTCTTGGTCTTGGGTTCTACCGCTACCGAGATGACAGGCTCTGGAATAAACAGGGATTCTAAAATTACCGGTGAATTTTCATCTGTAATTGTATCGCCAGTTAATGTATCTTTTAGTCCTAACGCTGCTCCTAAGTCACCTGCACGTAATTCGTCTACGTCTTGTCGCTCATCCGCTTTCAATACTACTAAACGTGAAATTCTTTCTTTCTTGTTCTTGGTAGCATTCAGTACATAGCTACCTTTTTTCAAGACACCTGAATAAACACGCACAAACGTTAGGCGCCCATATGGGTCAGCCATAATTTTAAACGCTAGAGCAGACAACGGCTCGTTGTCCGAAGCATGACGCTCAACAGCTTCACCCGAAAGTAAAGTACCTTGAATCGCTGGAACTTCTGGAGGCGACGGTAAATAATCTACAACTGCATCAAGCAGCAACTGTACGCCTTTATTCTTAAAGGCAGAACCACAAAGTAAAGGTATAATTCTACCAGCTACTGTACCTTTACGCAAAGCAGTAGTAATTTCTTTTTCGGTAAGTTCCTCACCATCGAAGTACTTAGCCATCAATTCGTCGCTGGTTTCAGAAACCGCTTCAATTAGCTTAGTTCGGTACTCAGTAGCCAATTCCTGCATATCTGCGGGAATGTCTTCTTCTTTGATATCAGTACCTTTATCGTTGGTGTAGATGTAAGCACGCATTTTCACCAAGTCAACTAATCCCAAAAAGTCATTTTCTGCACCAATGGGCAACTGAACTGGTATCGCATTGGCACGTAAACGGTCGCGAACTTGTTCGTACACTCTATAGAAGTTGGCGCCTGTACGGTCCATCTTATTGATGAAAACAATCCGAGGCACTTTGTAGCGATCTGCTTGCCGCCATACTGTTTCTGTTTGTGGTTGAACTCCACCTACTGAACACAATACTGTAATTACACCATCAAGTACCCGCATCGAACGCTCAACTTCAATCGTGAAGTCTACGTGACCGGGAGTATCAATAATGTTGATTTGGTGGTCTTTCCAACTTGTACTAATTGCTGCGGCTGTAATTGTGATACCGCGTTCGCGCTCCTGTTCCATCCAGTCGGTGACAGCAGTACCTTCGTGAACCTCACCAATTTTGTGAATAATACCAGAGTAAAATAATATTCTCTCTGTTGTTGTCGTCTTGCCCGCGTCTATATGCGCCGCAATTCCTATATTGCGTACTCTCTCTAGCGGGATAGTGCGTGCCACGGCAGCCTCCTATAGATTTCGCCTTATGATATCTTGTATATTACACTTTGTTAAGTTTGTATACTTTACGGAAAACCGATACTTTAGTTAACAAATACCCGATATATCGACTTATTAGATACGATATATCGGCTCGATTCGAGCAATACGCGCATATCTACCCTTGGATAGATGTTTAAGCTTCTAATTAATAACGATAGTGCGCGAAAGCTTTATTGGCTTCTGCCATACGATGAGTTTCCTCACGCTTTTTGATTGCACTTCCCGTTTCATTCGCAGCATCCATTAGCTCATTAGCGAGTCTAGAAGCCATAGTACGACCAGGACGTTGACGAGAATATTGGACTAACCAGCGCAATGCTAAGGTTGTACCGCGCTCATTACGTACTTCCATTGGTACTTGATAAGTCGCACCACCTACACGACGTGCTTTGACTTCAACTAGTGGTGTCGCGTTCCGTACTGCTCTTTCAAATGTTTCGAGAGGGTCGCCACCAGTGCGGTCGCCAATTGTTTTTAATGCATCGTAAACAATCCGTGCGGCTAGCGATTTTTTGCCGTGACGCATTATCCGGCGAATAATCATACTAACCAGTCGGCTGTTGAATACGGAATCAGGCGGAACAGGGCGCCTTTGAATAACACCACGACGAGACATACTTAACCTTAACCCTTAAATAAAATCTTCAAGATTTTCTAGTTTAAACTCTGCAAGTAACACAAGCAATGCTCAAATCAGCTTTCCAGCTTCTTGCAACAATACTTCAACCAGACAGACAAAGCGACATTATAATACAATTTCTTCTTAAGTGAAACTGTGTTGTGCCTTCAAATCAGTATTATTTTAACTGAACTGTACTTCTGTCCTGATTTTGAATAGGTAGGCACATAAAAACTAACTTTACGCGCTTTAACTTTGAATCAAAGCAATTCAACCATTATACCGACTAAAATCTTTACAGGTAAAGTTTGCACACGATAAACAACTATAAATAAATCTCAAACAACAGGTCTGAGGTATACGCTTTCATTGCTACGTACCGCTCAGACTGTGCTTGAATTCAGGAAGTACGATTCTGGCTGGTTTTTGGAAAGTTATTTTGCAGCAGCCTTCGGACGCTTTGTTCCATATTTGGAGCGTCCTTGTTTACGGTCTTTGACTCCAGCTGTATCTAGTGTGCCGCGAATAATGTGATAGCGCACACCTGGCAAGTCTTTGACCCGACCACCACGAATCATTACAACTGAGTGTTCTTGTAAGTTGTGCCCAATTCCCGGAATGTACGCTGTTACTTCAAAGCCAGAAGTTAATCGCACCCGCGCGACTTTACGTAGCGCTGAGTTAGGTTTTTTGGGTGTTGTCGTAAATACCCTGGTACAAACTCCCCGACGTTGCGGGCATTGTTTCAGGGCTGGTGACTTTGTTTTCTGACGCGCGAGTTCGCGTTCGTTTCTTATAAGTTGCTGTATTGTTGGCATGAGTTACAGCATATCAAGCTGTTAGTGGTCTAAGTTTTAACAAATCCTGATTATATCTTTTTCTGCAGTTTTTTGTCAAATGATTTTTGTGAAAGACTGAAGTCCTACGATTAATTTCATCACTTACGAGCTGACGAAGGAGTTGCCACAACTACACGTTGAGCTTGCTTGTGGGTTATAAAAGCGAAATCCTCCACCCATCAAATCTTCTGAGTAGTCAAGTGTCAAGCCGTTTACATACCCCAATGTTTGACTGTCAATGGCAACTTGAATTCCATGTGAATCAAAAACGGCATCGTTTTGATTTACTTCTTGCTCGAAGGACATGTCGTAAAATAATCCGGAGCAGCCACCACTTTTAACAGCTAGGCGAAACCAGATGGGCTGTTGCTGCTTTAGCTGCAATCGTTTAATTTCTGATACGGCTGCTGGACTCAAATAAATCATAAAAGTTGTAGAGCTATAGCGTTTCTTATTCAAATGAAGTATTGAATTACGGTTTGGGATGCCCGTTCCACAAGCACAAGAGTTTTTGATTAAAAAGCCCACCTTATATTATATAAGATGGGTGGCTTGGTAATTTAATTCTAAGTTGTTGTGATTTTATAGAGTTTCGTTCTAATGTGTAACTGATTTTTCTGTACGCGCGTAATCGTCTTGAAAACGAATAATATCGTCTTCGCCTAAGTATTCTCCATTTTGAACCTCAATAAGAACCAATGGGATAACACCAGGGTTTTCCAGGCGGTGTGCGGTACACTGAGGAACGTAGGTAGATTGGTTGTTGCTGAGTAGAATTTCTCCTTCTCCACAAATAACTTTAGCGGTGCCAGAAACAACAATCCAGTGTTCTGAACGGTGGTGGTGCATTTGTAAACTGAGACGGTGACCTGGTTTAACTTCTATACGTTTGATTTTGTAACCGCGACCTTCTTCTAAAATTGTGAACGAACCCCAAGGACGTAACTCAGTTGCAGCGACACCACGTGAGGTAACTGCTGTAGGTAAAGGTAGGGTGTTGGTTTGCGTTGCTTCTGTAGCCATAAGAACCTCTTTTTTAGGAGACATAGACAAAATTTTTTTACTTCCTAACCTATTGATGAAGAAATTTAGTGCAATATCGCAACCGTAGAATTAAGCAATTTAGCCATCCTTGGTAAACATAACAAAATCACAACAAAGCGTGTATTCAACACCTGACATTTTTACGGTAAGTACATCAAGTCTTTACAAAATTTCGTTCGCAGTGCTGAGTGCTGAGTAATGAGTGCTGAGTAATAACTCCGCGCCTCCTAATGGTTCGTATCATTAATTCTGGGGTGTTGATATTCTCTTGCTCTCTTCTCTCAGTGTACTCAGTGCCTCTGTGGTAACAAAATATATGTCACTGCACAGACGGGATGCCTATGCTACAGCAGACCAAAACTTTTGACACTAACCACTAACTTTTAACTCAGCACTTAGCACTCAGCACTATTTATAAAATATACCGATGCCATTGTGGACGCGCGCTTGGGTGTTGAGGGGACGGTCGATAAGTTGTCCTCCTAAGTAGAGAGTTGTTGAACTACCTCCGTCTAAATTTAAGGCGTTTATACATCCCAAAAGCTGCATCAGTTGAGCATGTTCGGCTAATGTTGGCCCTGCACCACCTGCGCGGTTTTGGGTGGAGGTTATCAGCACGTTCCCATTTGCTGCTGTACATATACCACTGCGAATTGCTCGCTCGCTGATAAACGCATCGCTAAATTTTTCAGCTTTTGCATCTAGAACTACTTGACGATTTTGCACTAACAGTGGTCCGGCGCCAATAATATTTGAATAACGATTAAATTCCGGCGGTATTGTTGAACTAGCAATATTTAAAGTGGCGCCTACAGGTAATAAGCTGAGGTTGCTAGAAGCTGTACCGCGTAATGTTAGTAAATAACCGTCATTTGGTATGGGTACAGGTGTTTCCCCGGCTTTTGGAGCTAAATATTGATTCGTAATTTGATTTTTTTGAACTACGATAATTGTTTCATTATCTGTTAATGGAGTATATGTACTGCCCCAAGCGGGAGTATACCGAGCTATTCCTGATTGTACGTAGCCACTATTAAGGAAAAGTATTGGTAATCGTTGATTGGTATTGGTAACTAGTGTTTCTTCTAGAGTAAGTCTACCGACGTAAAATTGACCAGAGTTATTCCAGGCAATGGCGCCTCGATTTAAAATCGGACTTGATAGCCATTGCCCGTTACTACGAATGGCGCCGAGGGGGTAACGGTTATTACGGTTAAAGTAACCACCGTTAATTCCTGCTAGAGCTAGATTGGTTTGTGCGGTTAGGCTTAACGGTGCAGTGCCTATAAGTGTATTTGAGTTACTAACGATAGGTTTGATTTGAAATAACTTCGGATTTATTTCTAACCAAATTATCGGAAAACTTTCTTGCCCCAAATTTACCCACTGCTGTTTCCATGTTAAAGATGGCGCCCAAGCAATACTACGAGGTACTAGCGCATCAGGTCGAATTTCAACGTTTAAGCTGTTAGCAGCTGACGCTTGAATACGAGGTGCATAGCCAAATGGAACCGAAATACGAATTAATGTTTGATTGTTAACTACTTCTACTTGCTTTACTGTTGGTTCTGGTTGTACAGGAATAGGTTGTATCGGTTGCTGAGGTGGCAGTTGAATAGGCAAAGGCAATTTTAACTGCTTTAGAAGTTGTAGCGGTGAGTTGGGTACTGGCGCCGGAATTGGAGCTACTGGTGGTACAGGTGTATATTTTTGTACTAAACCCAGTTCAGCAATACCATCTAGGACAATTGTCCAGTCGCGGTTCGGAGGTGTTGTTGGAGTCGGGTTGACAGCATCTGGGTCTACTACGCGCTTGGCTGGTGCTTCTTGTCTAACTACCCAAGGTGTTGCACGGTCAACGTTAATAACAAGCAGTTTTCCATTTGGTGGGTTAACTGGTGGTAATGGGCTAATTGATGGGTTGACCTGTGGGTTGACTGGTGGTTTTGAAAGTACTAGCTCGCTTTCACGGATATCTATAATTTTGCTAGGTGGGGTGTTAATAGTTAGGATGTTAGCTTGTGGTGTTATTTGCCATCCTGCTGTTTTAACTAAATTTGTAACATCTAGATACCGATAACTTCCAGTTAACCTGGCGTTAAGAACTTGCGGTCTGGTGTAAGATGAGAACCATGCTATCGGTTGTTTTGTCGGGCTGGAAGTTGATAGCAAGTCTAAACCGATTAACTGCCGCAGTGTTCCGTCGGCTATATGTATAGTAGATTGATTCTTGCTTGCTGCGCGAGTAAACCATAGACCAGATACAACTCGACCGTTTAGAGAAATTTGATTTCCGTAAGCTGTGGCGCCTCTGACAGGAGTTACAGGTATGGGGTTGGGGGGTGTTGGCGGTAATGTCAGGGTGGGTAATGGTGTGGGTGACGGGTTTTGTAACTGCACGGCTGAGGCGCCACTGTTAGTTATTAAACATAGCGATAACGGAAGTATTGGTAACATCCAACCCCAGCAAAGCTTGATAATAGCCTTATGTAAGCCTCGACCAAGCCTTAAGCGGGTATATTTTTCTACGTAATATTTCTGTTTTTGCATTGCTTTTTGCTACTAATTATCGCTAATTTAGAATGGTAAATCTTGTTATAAATTTTTAAAGCTTGTCAAAAAATAATGACATTACTTTTGTGCCAGAACATGATAATGTGAATATGGGCTTTTATCTCTATATAAGCGTTCATCAGTAATTTCACTACCGAAACAAGTGCGTTATGGCGCGCTTACAAGCTGTGTAGAGATAATCGCAATAGCTAATTTTCGTAATTGTCGATTGAATTTCTACTTCACGCTATAGTCGCAACTAACAGATAGTCGCCACTTAAGTAAGTAAAATTTGGTAGTATCATTCATAAGCAATGATGTATTAGCTGGAGTAATAAAAGATATAGCGTTTAATTGTCAAATGACCATGTATTGTACTAGGCTGAATTTGTTATGTGATGAGAAAGTCTTCAGTTTTACAACCAGTAAAGTATAAAATATGAATTCTCGTGCGGGTTTTGTCTATGCAGACTATACCCAGCTTGTTTATAAAAAAATAAAGAGAAAATACACAGCTTTACTGCCATAGACAAAAAACTACAACGAAGACTGACAAGCAACTTGTCACACTGAATATGATGTAAAAAAAATAACAAGCATGATTTTAACACGGGTAAAAGCAAATTGAACCCGAAGTTAGAATTTTTTTTTCTAAATTCAAATGATTGTGTATTTAGCCACATATCACGATTTAGAAAGGTTAGTACAAAAAACGTAAAAACAAAAATCCTTGTCAGGGACAGTCTATGAGCAACGATGCAATTAATCAAGAACGCAGTATGACAAATTTGGCATCAGACAAAAATTCGGATACTCCTAATAGGTGTACATATAATGGACAACGATGGCTAGTAGAAGAGCGTGATGCTTGTGGGGTGGGTTTTATTGCCCATCGTCAAAACTCTTCAAGTCACGAAATAGTGGAAAAAGCCTTGCAAGCTTTAACCTGTTTAGAACATCGTGGTGGATGCAGCGCGGACTCTAACTCCGGTGATGGAGCAGGTATTTTGACAGCTATCCCTTGGGAATTGTTCCAAAATGCGTTTGAAGTACAAGGTATACAATTAGGGCAGGTTTCAGATACTAATAAATATGCTGTGGGCATGGTCTTTTTACCACAAGAAGCCCAAGCTGCACAAGAAGCTCGTAGCATTTTTGAGAAAATAGCAACAGAAGAAAAACTTGGTGTACTGGGCTGGCGAGTAGTACCAGTAGAACCGGATTTGTTGGGTGTGCAAGCGCGCGAAAATCTTCCTCGCATTGAGCAAGTTTTATTAGTTTCAGAAGTTGGCAGTAGTGGCGCCGAACTAGAGCAGCAGCTTTATCTTGCTCGCCGTCGCATTTTTAAAACTGTACAAAACCAAGTTATACATAATGTTTCATCAGAAGACTTTTATATAGCTTCGTTGTCCTCGCGTACTATTGTTTACAAGGGCATGGTGCGTTCGGCTGTTTTGGGTGAGTTCTATAATGATTTGAAACACCCTGCTTTTAAGACTTCTTTCGCGGTATACCACCGACGTTTCAGTACAAACACCATGCCCAAATGGCCTTTAGCGCAACCGATGCGGTTGTTGGGGCACAATGGTGAAATTAACACTTTGTTGGGTAATATCAACTGGATGATGGCGCGCGAGGCGAGTTTGAGTCATCCTGTGTGGGGGTCGCGTTTTGATGACCTTAAACCATTTGTCCAAATTGATAATAGCGACTCGGCCACTTTAGATAATGTTTTTGAAGTGCTAGTGCGTTCAGGACGCAGCCCGTTGGAAGCGTTGATGATAATGGTTCCAGAAGCTTATAATAATCAGCCTTCTTTAAACGATTATCCTGAAATAATTGATTTTTACGAATATTACAGTGGGATGCAGGAAGCTTGGGATGGTCCAGCGCTGTTGGTATTTGGTGATGGACGCAAAGTTGGCGCCACTCTTGACCGTAACGGTTTAAGACCCGCGCGTTACTGCATCACAAAAGACGATTATATTGTTGTGGCTTCGGAAGCGGGTGTAGTTAATTTCCCTGAAGAAGACATTATCGAAAAGGGTCGTTTGGGACCTGGGCAAATGATAGCTGTTGACTTGGAAACGAACGAAATACTCAAAAACTGGGAAATTAAACAGCGTATTGCCAAACAGCGTCCTTATGGTGAATGGTTACGTCAACACCGTCAAGATTTAAAGTCATTGGCTGGTAAGCATTCGCTGAATGGAAATGGAAATGGGAATGGAAATGGGAATGGGAATGGGAATGGTAATGGAATTGTAGAAATTCAATCTATTAAACCTATTCAACCTACTGCCATTGACCGTCAAAATTTACTGCGACAGCAAATAGCTTTTGGTTATACCACTGAAGACGTGGAAATGGTAATTCAGCCAATGGCAGAGTCTGGGAAGGAACCGACTTTCTGTATGGGTGATGATATTCCCTTGGCTGTTCTTTCTTCTAAACCACACCTTTTATATGACTATTTCAAGCAGCGGTTCGCGCAGGTGACAAATCCACCAATTGACCCTTTGCGTGAAAGTTTGGTAATGTCGCTTAAGGTCGAATTAGGCGCCCGTGGCAATTTATTAGACCCAAAACCTGAATACGCGCGTCGTTTAAAGTTAGATTCGCCAGTTCTCTCGACTGCTGATTTAGAAACGATTAAACATTCTTCGTTCAAAACTGTTGAGTTATCAACGTTGTTTGAAATTGCCTCTGGTCCCAATGGTTTAGAAGCTGCTGTTCATGCTTTACAAGCCAAAGCTGCAGAAGCTGTTTCTTCTGGCGCCGAAATTTTGATACTCAGTGACCATAAGAGTTCAAATGTTAGTATTGGAACGGAGCATACTTACATTCCACCTTTGTTGGCAGTTGGCGCCGTTCACCATCATTTGATTCGCCAAGGATTACGAACACACGCATCACTGGTCATAAATACTGCTCAATGTTGGAGTACGCATCATTTTGCATGTCTAATTGGATACGGTGCAGCTGCGGTTTGTGCTTACATGGCATTAGAAACCGTACAAGACTGGTGGGTAGACCCGAGAACACAGCAATTTATGGAGCGGGGCAAAATTGCTGCAATTAGTTTAGAGAAAGCTCAGAATAACTACTGTAAAGCGGTTGAAACTGGATTGCTCAAAATTTTATCCAAGATGGGTATCTCACTGCTTTCGAGTTACCAAGCTGCACAAATTTTTGAGGCAATTGGTATTGGAGCAGATTTATTAGAGTTAGGCTTTAAAGGCACAACTTCACGCATTGGCGGACTCAGTTTGAAAGAACTCGCGCAAGAAGTGTTATCATTCCACTCCAAAGCTTTCCCTGAACTCAACGTCAAGAAACTAGAAAATTTAGGCTTCGTTCAATACCGTCCAGGTGGCGAGTACCATATGAACAGCCCAGAACTCGCAAAAGCATTACACAAAGCTGTTGACGGTAAACAGTACGACCATTACGAAGTTTACCAAAAGCATCTACAAAACAGACCAATTACAGCACTGCGCGATTTGCTAGACTTCCAAAGTGATAGACAACCTATAGCTATTGAAGAAGTTGAGTCTGTTAGCGAAATTGTCAAACGCTTCTGTACGGGTGGAATGTCGTTAGGCGCCTTATCTAGAGAAGCGCACGAAACTTTAGCTATTGCGATGAACCGTATTGGTGGTAAGTCGAATTCGGGTGAAGGTGGAGAAGACCCTGTACGATATATAACTCTAAAAGATGTTGATGAGAAAGGATTGTCGGCGACTTTACCTCACCTCAAAGGGCTACGTAATGGTGACACTGCAACAAGTTCGATCAAACAAATAGCTTCGGGAAGATTTGGGGTAACACCTGAGTATTTAATGAGTGCCAAGCAAGTCGAGATTAAAATTGCTCAAGGCGCCAAGCCAGGTGAAGGTGGACAGTTACCTGGTCCCAAAGTTAGTCAATATATTGCGATGCTGCGCCGTTCTAAACCTGGTGTAACTTTAATTTCTCCACCACCGCACCACGATATTTACTCTATCGAAGACTTGGCGCAGTTAATTTTCGACTTGCACCAAATTAACCCCAAAGCTCAAGTCTCTGTAAAATTAGTTGCCGAAATTGGTATTGGGACTATTGCAGCGGGTGTTGCTAAAGCCAATGCTGATATTATTCAAATTTCGGGACATGATGGCGGTACAGGTGCCTCACCACTAAGTTCGATTAAACACGCAGGTTCCCCGTGGGAACTCGGTTTAAGCGAAGTTCATAGTGTGTTAATGCAAAATCAATTGCGTGACCGGGTGATTTTGCGTGTAGATGGTGGTTTGAAGAGTGGTTGGGACGTGCTAGTAGGTGCTTTGATGGGCGCCGAAGAATTTGGCTTTGGTTCAATCGCGATGATTGCCGAAGGTTGTATTATGGCGCGAATTTGCCATACTAACAATTGTCCTGTTGGCGTAGCTTCGCAAAAAGAAGAGTTACGGAAGCGGTTTAACGGAATGCCTGAACATGTAGTAAATTTCTTCTACTTTATTGCTGAAGAAGTTCGTAGTTTGTTAGCACGTTTGGGATATCGTTCTCTACCAGAAGTTGTTGGACGCGCGGACTTATTAAAAACACGTGCCGGAGCGCATTTAACCAAAACACAAGCGCTTAATCTTGACTGTTTAATAAATTTACCCGACACACGCACAAACCGTGATTGGTTGCAGCACGAAGAAGTTCATAGTAACGGAACTGTGGTAGATGATGAATTAATTGCTGATAGTGCAATTGCTGCTGCAATTAGTAATCAATCTGCTGTCACCAAGACAATTAATATTGTTAATACCGATCGAACAGTCGGCGCGCGTTTAGCTGGAAGAATTGCATCGCAGTACGGTGACAATGGTTTTGAAGGTCAGATTAACCTGAACTTAATTGGCAGTGTTGGTCAAAGCTTTGGTGCATTTAACCTTGCGGGTATGATTCTCACTCTTTCTGGAGAAGCTAACGACTACGTTGGTAAAAGTATGAACGGCGGGGAAATAATTATCAAACCCCCTGTCAATGCCAAGTATGACGCAGCACAAAATGTGATTATTGGCAATACCTGCCTTTATGGCGCCACAGGAGGATTTTTGTATGCGAACGGTTTAGCAGGTGAACGTTTTGCTGTTCGCAACTCCAAAGCTACAGCAGTTATTGAAGGAGCAGGGGATCACTGCTGCGAGTATATGACTGGTGGTGTGGTAGTTGTGCTTGGAAAAGTTGGACGTAACGTTGCAGCAGGTATGACTGGGGGATTAGGATATTTCTTGGATGAAGAGGGAAATTTCCCTGAATTTGTTAATCCAGAAATAGTTAAAATTCAGCGAGTTGTATCGAGTGCAGGTGAAAAACAATTGCGTGATTTAATTGCACAACATGTACAGCGCACAAATTCACCAAAAGCGAAATTGATTTTGGATAACTGGCAAGAATACCTACCTAAATTCTGGCAGTTAGTTCCTCCTTCTGAAGCTGATAGTCCAGAAGCTACTTCTACTGAACAAAAACAGTTAAGTTCTGTATAAACTTATAAATTATACAGACCGTAGCACAGGCATCCTTGCCTGTGCTTTCAAGTTTCTATTTTTACCACAGAGAAACAGAGCTTGGCAACAGATACAACGGATGTAACGGATGGTTGATTTTAATATTCCCTTGAAGTACAAGCTTTGGTTTCATTCGGCTTTGGTCGAGGTACGCTAGTATCTAACTATATAGCTATAGTCAATTTCAAAGAGCGTAACAAGTATGCCTGAAGCACCAAAACATGACTTTCATGATGCTCAAGTCGCAAATGTGAATACAAAAGATAAAATAATTGACCTAACTTATGAAACCCTTACGTGGTAAAGTTTATAGTTCTATTCAGCAAGCCCTATTTATCCGTTACATCCGCTCTCATCCGTTGCAAGCCAACCACCCAAATTTAAGCTTAGATGAAGGACTGAAGTCCTTACAACAACCATAAAGATGCCCGATTATAGGCGCCTTTAAATGTATATAGTTATTGTGTATTGGTGTTGATTACTGTTTTGCGACTGCCTGTAGTTGCTGGTCTTCAAGTTCTAACATTTCAGGTATGGTGACAAACCGATAACCCTGCTGTCTAAATCTTTTTATCATTTCAGGCAATGCTTTGACTGTACTGTCACGCACACCACCCCCGTCGTGCATTAAGACAATACCACCAGGTTTGGAAAATCGCATCACGTTTCCAAGTAACCTCGGTACGGCAGGACGTTTGTAGTCATTTGAATCTGCTGACCACATTATTACTGAGTAGTTTTTCTTACTTGCATACGCGGCAGGGCCATTACCTAGAACTCCACCAGGTGGTCTAAATATATTTGTTCTTACACCTGTAGTTTTGTAAATTATTTCTTCGGTGTCGTCAATTTCTTTGGCTGCAACGCTTGGACTTAATCGATGATACCAGTGATGCCAGGTATGGTTGGCAATTATGTGACCATCGGTAACAATCCGTTTCCCAACTTCTGGGAGGTTTTTCATATTGGCGCCAATGACAAAAAATGTTCCTTTGATATTATTGGCTTTGAGGATATCTAAAACTTGTTCGGTGTACTTAGGCCAAGGACCATCATCAAAAGTTAAAGCGATGATTTTATCTTTACTATTCGGTTTAACTGAATTTAAAGTCACTCCTTGATAGCGTTTTGGTATTTCTTGTATACCTTTTTGTTTGGCTTCTTCTTGCCAGCTATCAAGCATTTCCGTTTTTAATCTTTCAACCTGCTTTGTAGTATCTACTGTTGTTGGTGTACTAGCATTAACTGCGACTTCAAGGTTACTTGCCGAAATGTTTGGTTTTAGAGGTACAACCATACCTATGCCTAAGATTACAGCCAAAGCCGCTAGACATAGTACAAAAAATTTTGGTATTCTAAACCGCTTATATTTTACTTTTCTCACTTTTATTACTTTTTTCAATTTATAACTCCTCCACCAAGCGTCAGTGCCTACAAGAAAGAGAATCAGTATCTAAATCTAATAACGGCGCCGTGAGTTTCACGAAGCTATGTACACTCTGACTCTAAGTAAATCACTAAATTTTTACTACAGGGTAGCAGAAATTACTGCGATTAGAAACATCAAATCAGCTTTTATTAACTATTAAAGCTATAACCAAACTCTAATATTCGAGTTTGGTTATATAGCCAGTAAAAAGTAGACGTATAACATCTACTTTTTACTGGCTATTTTTAACTGTTTATCTTGCATTTCTAATAATTGAGGTACTGTAACAAAACGATAACCTTGTTTTCTAAAGTTATCAATGATTTGTGGTAAAGCTTGCACCGTATTCGAGCGATTTCCACCACCATCGTGCATAAGCACAATTCCACCTGGTCTTGCTTCCCGCATCACATTACTAATCAGTTTCGGTACGCCGGGTCGCGAATAATCAACCGAATCAGACGACCACATGATAGTGGCGTATTTTTGATTCTTGGCATAAGCGTATGGACCATTTGTCTTGATCCCACCGGGTGGTCGGAATAAATTTGTTTTTACACCTGTTACTTTATAAATTAAGTTGCTGGTGTTGTCGATTTCAAAAGCAGCAGCCTGGGGATTCATGTAATGATACCAGTGATGCCAAGTATGATTAGCAATTACATGTCCTTCGCCAACTATTCGTTTACCCATGTCGGGATGCTCTTGAAGCATTTGCCCAACGATAAAAAACGTAGCTTTTATATTATTTTTCTTTAGAATCTCAAGTACTGCTGGTGTACTTTGAGGCCAAGGTCCATCATCAAATGTTAGTGCTATCACTTTTTCGCTCGGCGCCAAGTTTGCTTCGGCAATTGTGGCGCCACGGAAGCGTTCGGGAACTTCACTCAAACCTTTAGCAACTGCTTCTTTTTGCCAAGATGTTACTATCGATGATTTTAATTCCTCGATTCGCTCGCTCGTCATTGGTTTGAGCGATAAATCTTTAATCTCGATAGTTTGCGTACTATTGGCATCGTTAGGTATAATAGGCAACATCAAGCCGAGAGTTAGACAGCCACCCAATCCTAATAAAGCAATTAATGCACCTTGCGACCAACCAAAAGACTTATTATTCTCCACTTCACTGCTCCTTCACTGCTCAACCTGCAATTACCGCCTTATACACGACGGTAGTTTTTCACAAAATATGTTTAATAGATACATATACAACTTACGCATTTACTAGCAAAAAACTAGGTTTCTTGAGTCATATCTTCGTAAGTAAGCGTTCATTAACTAAACTAAATGTTCATATAGTTAGAATTTTCCGCTTTTAAAATCAGATTCCATTACTTTTATAGAACTTACGCATCTGGTAATAAAATACTTAATTTCTGTATAGCTATGTAATTATGAAAATTACTATTCTATGTAGAAACCTGTTTTTACCACTTAGGCTCATATCCACTTTGTATTAAGTAGTATGTATGAGTTTTATCAACTATTCAAGTATATTTTACTTCGTAGTATTTTTCAGTCTTAGAAAGAAAACGTTAAATTTATTTTTATCTCCATAGATTTTTTGTTAATAGTGAACCGTTAGACGTAAGCTTGTTGTATATGGTTTCTCCAGATTTTAAGGCTATTTTTAGTGATTGGCTGAAAACTCCTTGCATTTAAAAAATCAAGGAAAAACTGGATGATTTGGTTTTACACTTAAAACTAAATATACCATTATTACATTGATATTATAAATTAATACATACCAATGTTTACCGTACAAGCACTGATATAAACTTGGATACGGACATCATTTTTTACAATTTATTTAATAAATACGAATTTAAGTAATATTTAAGCATCTTGTCTATTACCTAGAAGTAATACCCGACACTTTATATACTTAAATGATTGACTTGAGATAAGTATAAATAAAAACTGGTTAGATTATATGTAGTTATTTACACAGAACTCGTTTGTGTTTACGCCAGCCACAAATCTTCAGCAAAGCGAACACAATAAAAAGTAAGTATAAGACCGCAAAATACCATCACAGCATATCCCCAACGCGGATATTTTGCAAATAAAAATCCACAGGCGATAAATACTGGTACGATGGCGTATATATACCTATCAACAGACATGGTTAACCCTGTATTAAGGGCAATTCCATATGAAAACAAAGCGTAGATAGCTGCAACCAATGGTAATGATGAGCGATAATGCCAGAGTAGATACAAACTCCCGTAAATCCAAACAAATTGAATCAAAGGGTCAGATGCCATTAACCACAGCGCAATCCATAAGATATAAAATCCGTAACGTGCGCACGATTGACCAATTGAGATACGAAAGTAATATAATAATAAACCGCTCACTATCAAAATAGCAAATTTTATTGGGTAGAAGGGGTTTTGAATATATCCAACTCTTGCATTTTCGGCGCCAATAGCGATTTGTTTGAGCATAAACAACCAACCATCAAGCGCAAACCCAGCAGAACTTCGCCAACCACGTTGAGCATGAAGAAATGCTAAGGGGTCACCAAATTTAAACCCACAGTACAAGCTATAAAACACTACTCCTAAGGCTACTGCAATACTACTAACATAAGCCTTGAATGGGCGCCGCTCTTTAAACGCAGATAAAAATATTGCAGGTAAAAGCGCCATTCCTGTTATTCTTGTTGCGGTAGATAGTGATCCCCATACACCAGCCCAGAAATATTGCTTAGAATTAAATGCTCGTAGAGCTGATATACTAAATAGTAAAAATAATCCTTCGGTATAAATCACTGTCCCATACAAAGAGTAGGGACACCAAGCGAGTGCAGTGGTTGCCCAACGAGCAGATTGTTCACCTCCAATTTCTCTCACCCAAACGTAAAACAATATTAAGGCGCCCAAGAAAGCTAAATTGTTAACTAGCAACCCAGCAACTGGGAACGATAACCCAAATTGCATTAATATCCAACACAATAAAGGATATAACGGGAAAAAAGCGACGGCATACTGGTTATTAACTACATCCGGTCCATAATTGTAACCGCTTGTAGCAATTTTGTAGTACCAAACGCTATCCCACGCGAATAAAACATCCCACCAACCGTATTTGTCGATAACAATGTTTGATGTTTTGGCGATGACTGGCATTACACCAAACATCATTATGAAAATTAGTAGCCGACTCGACAGCCACATTACCACTGGAAACTTATATTT
Organism: Calothrix sp. CBUCES-K 9914; assembly: GCF_059640475.1. Classification (NCBI taxonomy): domain Bacteria; kingdom Bacillati; phylum Cyanobacteriota; class Cyanophyceae; order Nostocales; family Calotrichaceae; genus Calothrix; species Calothrix sp. CBUCES-K 9914. Next base: position 8,948 of record NZ_JBXXZH010000118.1, on the reverse strand, counting down.
GCTTGCCAAAATTAATGGTGTGAGCATGGTGCGTGACGCTACAAGTCCTTAATAAATGTACAAGATTGTTATGGCGTCACGCACCCTACTTGTTCCAAACGACTAAAATAACTCCACAAACTATAAAACCTAGCCCAAATAAACGCCCTAAAGGTATTGATTCTTTGAATACAAAAAAACCAATTAGTACAGAAAATACATAAACTAACGAAGCTGATGGACCAGCTACACTCAAATTAACGCGCGTCAAAACTAAGATGTAAGCAATTGCTCCCACACCGTAAAAGGATAATCCAATTAGCAATTCTTTTGTACTAATTATTGAGATGATTTGGCTGAGTGCGTTGGACAAATCTACTTTACCCAGTTTTGCGGCACCCATTTTCAGGAATAGCTGTCCTGCTACACTCGAAAGGATAGACAGTAATAATAAGGCGAATTCTTTTAGACTCACGTTCTTGATTACCTAGGCAATTTTAAAGATATACAAAATATATTAAGTTTCTTGACTTCAGATCAGCTTCCATTATTTGAGATTATGGAGTTGAGCAGTCTGTTGTGATGTGACACCGCTAATTTCTTTAACTGTATATATTGGGCGCCCTTTGACTTCTTCGTAGATGCGACCAATGTACTCTCCTAATATTCCGATACAGAACAGTTGTACGGAACCTAAAAAGAACAAAGCAACAGCGATTAATGTATAACCTACCAAAGGTGTAGCGCGGTCAGACAGGCGCCAGTAAACGATTAACAGCATCATCAGTACAGCGATGGCAGCCGATAACATACCTAAGTAAGTGGCAACACGTAAAGGTACTCTGGAAAATGAGACAATTCCATTGATAGCTAGTGCCCAAGATTTACCAAAGGTGTATTTTTCTTTACCAGCAAACCGGGGATCACGTTCAAATTTGATGGAAGTTTGACGATAACCAACCCACGCGCGTAGTCCACGAATATAACGATTACGTTCGGGCATTGCGTTGAGAACGTCAACCACTTGCCTATCCATCAAACAAAAATCACCAGTATCCGAAGGAATATCAACATCAGCTAGTTTTCGGAGGATACGGTAAAAAGCATAAGCAGTAAATCGTTTTAACCAAGATTCTTTCTTGCGTGAAGTGCGCTGTGCATAAACAACTTGATAACTTTGGCGCCATTTTTCAATCATGGCTAAAATTAATTCGGGTGGGTCTTGTAAGTCAGCGTCCATAACTACAACAGCGCCGACTGCACGCACAAAGTTTAACCCTGCCGTGACAGCAACTTGATGACCGAAGTTACGAGCAAAGCTGATATAGCGAACTCGACTATCACAAATGTGAAGTTCACGAATAGCACTTAGTGAACTATCTCTACTACCATCATCGACTAATATTAATTCAGAATCACCATCCAATTGTTGCATTACACCAGTTAGGCGCCGATACATCTCGTGAATGTTGTCTTCTTCGTTGAAGATGGGGATGACTATTGAGTAGGTTGGTTGAGTCACTGTTATGGGGAAGGGGTAAAGGGAAAGAGTTATGTTAAAAGTCGTAAAAGATTACTTTTGGTTGCCAGCAGCGTGCATATGAATACCTTTCTGCCCTACCAGCAAAGCCGATACCCCAAATGGTAAGCTAAACTTGTTGATTAAATGGCGTTCTTGGGCAAACAGAATACTTAAAAATTTATTTACAGGCGCCGATGGCAAGGTTAAATCATTACTAATCTGAGATTTCGTATCAATTTTGAATATTTTTTGTAACGTGCGTACTGCTGCAACCAGAGGAAATAGGAAAGTGTTAAAGTAGCTGCTGTAATGTATGGTAAAATCAGCTTTACGCACAACTTGCTCTAAACCTTTCAAACGATAGCGGCGCCGATGATGGTTAATATCATCATGGTGACTCCATAAAAATTGAAATGCTGGAACAGTTAGTACTAACCAACCACCGCATTTTAGATGACTTTGTAAAGCTTCGAGTGCTGCGACATCATCATCAATATGTTCGATAACATCAAACGCGACAATTAAATCATATTTTTCGTTGTCAAAAGGAATTTTATCGGGTAGACTTCCCGCTTTGACTATAGTTACTTGACGCTGGTTGGCAAATATACGCGCGGTTTCTTCTAACTCCATCGCTTCAACTTGTCCGTGATGGGCTAACATCTGTAAGTTACCACCTGTACCGCAACCCGCTTCGAGAATTTTGGCATTAAGAGGTAGGTTGAGTTGCCGAATTACCTTGTCAAGTATACGACGGCGCCCAATAAACCACCAATGTTTGTCTTCGACTGCCGCGTATTGAAAATAAAAGTTTTTTTCCATATATCTATATATAATGAGCAACCTTCTCTTGTGGAACAGGCATCCTTGCCTGTAAATATACGAATTGTTCATGTTCAGGCTTGAGTTGGACGTTCATAATTTCTCTCTTTAATAAATCTACTTTCTTATATTTTAAAAGCTGTACGAGCGCGCAAAATCTGGGAAATCATTCGATTTGCCTGTGACTCATAGCTACCACCGAATAAATTAAAATGATTAACGATATGGTACAGATTGTAAACTACCTTCCGCTTCTCGTACCCCTCATCTAAGGGAAACACCTCATTGTAACCACGATAAAACCCAGGTGAAAATCCTCCAAACAATTCAGTCATGGCAATATCGACTTCTCTATCCCCGTAATACGTAGCAGGGTCAAAGATAACAGGTGTACCATCGTTCGTACATCCCGCGTTTCCTCCCCATAAGTCACCGTGTACTAATGATGGTTGTACATGATGACCTGCCAATAGTTCAGGAATAGCAGCGAGTAATTCTTCAGCTTGTGGAAATTGTCCACCTTTTCGGCGCCCTAATTTAAATTGATATCCTAAACGATGCTCAGTATAAAATTCAACCCAATTATCTGTCCAGGTGTTGATTTGTGAAGTTGAGCCAATAGTATTATTTACATCCCAGCCAAACCTATTTTGTTTGACTTTGTGCATTGCTGCAAGACGGCGCCCCATTTCTTCCCAAGCTTTATTACCTACACCACCTATATCTAAATATTCCATGACTATGTAGCAGTTATGACTCGTAGTCCCATAACATAATGGTTTGGGAACGCGAATAGTGGCTGTGTCGTACATTTGCTGTAAACCTAAAGCCTCCGCCGAAAACATGCTACTATATGAGGCTTGGTTTATTTTGACAAAGTAGGTATGCTGACCATTAGAAACAGCATAGCCTTGATTGATACAACCGCCACCAATCGAACGTTTTGTTGCAGTTTGAAATTTTGTACCTGTTACCTGGCTAATATGGGTATCTATTTCAGTCCACATGATTTATAAATTTATCTTGTTACGATTTATTATCTGATATCTAAAATTCAATTATGACTAATGACGAAAACTTAAATGGCTATAGTGTTCCCAAAGTATCAGGCAACACAAGTATATATAATGCGGATAGCAGTTATAAAGTAATAGAAGAGTCTATATTAGGACTTTGGCAAGTATTAAATAACTTAACCAGCATTCAACCTCCACGTTGTGAGCGTTACCGCGTAACTATATTTGGTTCCGCTCGCTTGAAGTCAGATAGCCCACTATATAGTGGTGTGAAGTTTTTTGCTAGCGAACTCACGAAGATGGGTTGTGATATTGTGACAGGTGGTGGGCCTGGTTTAATGCAAGCAGCAAACGAAGGAAGTTTTTTAGCCGATAAAGAGCGCTTAACTAATTCTATTGGTATTCGCATAAACTTAGACTTCGAGCAAAGCGCTAATCCTTTTGTCGAACAAATGTATCAGCACCAAACATTTTTCACGCGCTTACATCACTTTGTTTTGCTTTCTAATGCGTTTGTTGTAGTACCTGGTGGTATTGGGACTACGCTGGAAGCTTTAATGATTTGGCAGTTACTTCAAGTACGCAAGCTGAATAATATGCCTTTCATTTTAGTTGGGGAAATGTGGTCAGAGTTAGTAGACTGGGCAGATAAATATATGGTTAATGTTGTAGATCAACTTGCTAGTCCTAAAGATATGCAAATTCCTTACTGTGTAAATAACTTTGCTGAGGCTACAAATATACTAAGAAAACATCATTCTCTGTGGTTGCAGGGGTGTGAAATTTAGCAACGGATACAACGGATGTAACGGATGGTTTATATAATTTATGTAGGTTGGGTGTAAGCAAAGCTTTCCCGAAGGGTAGCGCAAGTGGAACCCAACATTATAAATATCAATAATAAGCAATAATAATATCAAAGAAAATTTACGCAGAGAATTCTAAATATCATTAATTACAGGTGCCTCGAAACCTGAGAGCAAAAATTAATGAACTTGTTGACGTATAGCTTCTGTGTCAATTGGTTTAATGATAAATAGTCGTAGCATATACCAAGTGACACCCAGCATTAGGGGCAGTTTGTGGAAGAATTTTAAGATACTAAAGATAGCAGGTCTATTGCTGTATTTAATATCTAACAGTTTTAACTGTAGGTTGAGATTGGAACAACGTTCCATTGCTGGCATAAATGCTGGGTGTTGGGTATTCAGGATGACGGGGAACGCGCGCGCTGAGGTTTTGTTTGTTTCTTCGATAACTTGGATATTATATTGTCGCACGTCGATACCAAGCGATTTGTAGAAGTTGGCTCGTTCGAGTACTGTGAGTGTGTGGGTGGCAAATACTGTTACTAAGAAAAAACGTGCCCATAACCGCGCTTTCCAGTTATCCCAAAGTTGAGGTTGTGAACGTAGTAGCGCTTTGAAAAAGTCTCCGTGACGGTTTTCGTCTTGACACCAGTTCTCGAAGTAACGGAATAAAGGATAATATTGATAGTCTGGACGTTTTTCTAGATGACGGAACATGATAATGTAGCGCCAGTAACCTATTTTCTCAGATAGATAAACGGTGTATATTATCCACTCTGGTGGGAAAAAGGTGTAGGTTCTATTTTTGGTTAAGTAACCTAAGTCGAGTGACAAGTTAAAATCCGCCATTGCTTTATTGATAAACCCAGCATGACGTGCTTCATCGCGCGCTAGGTATTCAAATGCTTCTGATAATAACGGACTTTTGTTTTTGAGGCGCCGTGTTAGCTCTTTGAACAGCAAAAATCCTGAAAACTCAGAAGTGCATGAACGCTCTAAAAAGTCAATAAATGCGAGTCGCGTTTGTCCATCGATGTGTTCCCAACTTTGTTTAAACTCCTCATCACGGATAAAGTGGTGACGATTGTAATCTGCTTTTAACTCTTGAATTACTGCCCGCAATTCCTTATCGTCCCCCGACAATTCCATTTGCGCGACTTTTTCAAAATCAGTAGTGTAAAACCGAGGTGTTAATAGTGTCTCTTGAACTGGCGCCTTTACACCTGATTTTAACTTGCCTGTTTGTGAAACTGTGCTTGACTGAACCATATAAAACCTTCACTATGATTGATTGCCACATAGCTATCTAATCATATTGAATTGTTTATTTCTATAATTTGTCAAATAAATTTTAAAATTGATTTAAATGGCTAAATTGACCCTTCGTTTAAAAACCCACACCCCCACGTTCCCACACCCTAGAAGGATACCGCTGGCGAATAGGGGGTAGTACCCATTATTTCGTGAAAACAGGCGTGTAGAGACGCGACATGTCGCGTCTCTACAATTTTGAAAACAACGCAAAATCGTGGAACTGAGGGGTAATACCCCTGAATGACCAGCAGTATCCTAGAAGGGTGGGGCTATACGAACGAAGCCTGCCTTCGCAGGCTATGAATGCAAATAAATTATCTGTATGTAAATAATTATAAATAACTATATGAATAGTTATTTGTGTGTGCATGTAGAAATATTTTAGAATTTTTGGTAGAAATAAGCAAGGCAGGAATCTGTGTTAGTGGTTAGGCGCCACAATACAGAATATCTCTCTCTACACTCTGCGCTCACGTTCATTTGGGAATACTCGTGTAAGTTCTTGGCGTTTCTAGCAATGCATCAGAATTATTAAGGTATTTAACATGAGTAGCAATTTAGCTATTAAGCTCCGCACGGGTACACAAAAAGCACACACAACAGCGGAAAACGCAGGTTTCACAAAATGTTTTCTCAAAGGTGTTGTAGATAGAGGATGTTTTGCGAAGTTCTTGGGTAACTTATATTTTGTGTACAGCGAACTTGAAGCAGCGTTACAGCAACATAGGGAAAATCCATTTATCAAACCGCTTTATTTTCCTGAGTTAAACCGGACAGCTAATTTAGAGAAAGACTTAGAGTTTTACTACGGTAAAGACTGGAAAAAGCAAATTTCATTATTACCAGCAGCACAAACCTATATCAACCGTATTCGAGAAATTGCTGCTTCAGAACCTGTGTTATTACTAGCACATTCTTACACCCGGTATATGGGAGACCTTTCGGGTGGTCAAATGTTTCAGAAGATTGCTCAGAATGCGTTGAAACTTGAAGGTTATCAAGGAACTTCGTTTTATCAGTTTGAGCAAATTCCTGATAAAAATGCGTTTAAAGATAAATACCGTCAAGCGTTGAATGCGCTACCACTTGATGATGCTACTGCTGATAGAGTTGTTGCAGAGGCTAATTACGCTTTCCATTTGAATAATTTAGCAGCGCAAGATATGGAAGGTAGTTTGATTCAAGCAATTGGTCAGGTTATGTATAACTCTCTCATTCGTTCGCATAACCAAGGTAGCACTGAAGAAGTTAAAAGTGCTAAGTGCTGAGTGCTGAGTAAAGTTAGGAGTTAGGAGTTAGGAGTTAGGAATTAAAATTTAACTCTTTACTCTTTACTCTTCACTCAGAACTCAGCACTCAGCACTCATTACTCAGCACTCAGCACTCATTACTCTTTTAGGAATAAAATGGTCTTTCAATTACCTGGTGTGAAGTTTGATTTGAATTTAATCAAAAAGTACGATACACCTACACCTCGATATACTAGTTATCCTCCCGCTACAGAGTTAACTGAAAGTTTTACTGAGCAAGATTTTAAAGATGCCATTGCACTTTCTAATGCTCGCAAAACTCCGCTTTCTTTGTACTTTCATATACCTTTTTGTCAAAGCGCTTGTTATTACTGCGGTTGCAATATTGTTGTTTCTGGGAATAAGAATATTTCAGTACCTTATGTAGAGTATTTAACGCGCGAGATTGAACAAACTGCCAAATTAATCGACTCTGACCGTCCGGTTGTACAAATTCACTGGGGTGGTGGTACTCCTAATTATTTAAGTACTGAGCAAATTGGGTATATTTGGAAGCATATCAAGAGTAACTTCAAGATTGATTCTCATGCTGAAGTTTCAATCGAAATAAACCCTCGTTACATCGACAGAGATTATATATTCTTTTTGCGCGAACTTGGATTTAACCGCATTAGCTTTGGACTGCAAGATTTTGACACCCAAGTTCAAACTGCTGTAAATCGAGTTCAGCCAGAAGATATGATATTTAATCTGATGGGTTGGATTCGTGAAGCTGAGTTTGATAGTGTTAATGTTGACTTGATTTATGGATTACCTCATCAAAATTTAAAGAGTTTTCATAAAACAGTTCAAAAAACGATTGCCCTCGACCCAGATAGAATAGCGGTTTTTAACTTTGCTTATGTACCTTGGGTAAAACCTGTACAAAAGAATATAGATGAAAATGCTTTGCCGGCGCCATCTGAAAAGTTAGAAATTTTGCAAATGACTATTGAGGAGCTAACGAGCAGCAAGTATGTGTTTATTGGCATGGACCACTTTGCTAAACCCGATGATGAACTTGCCATCGCACAAAGTGAAAACGCGCTTCAACGTAACTTTCAGGGTTATACGACTCACCAAGAAGCTGAATTATTTGGATTTGGCGCCACATCAGTAAGTATGCTGCAAGAAGCTTATGCTCAAAACCATAAGCAACTTAAAGACTACTACCAAGCCATAGCAGCTGGTAATTTACCAACCTGTAAAGGCTATAAACTAACTTGGGATGACATGCTTCGTCGTGATGTTGTCATGACTATCATGTCAGGTATGCAAGTTAATAAACCAGAAATAGAGCATAAATATAACATCGTGTTTGATGAGTATTTTGCTCAAGAAGCTCAGCAATTAGAATTTTTAGAAAATGATGGGTTGGTTAATTTATCAACTTCAAGTATTGCTGTGACTGAGATAGGTAGATTACTTGTTCGTAATATTGCCGTGATTTTTGACGCGCATAAAGCCACAAGAGAAAGGAAATTATCGCGCGCGATCTAATCCCCCTAACCCCCTTAATAAGGGGGGAATAAGAAGCTCCTTTTAGCCCTTATTGAGGGGGGAATAAGAAGCTTCTCTTAGCCCCCCTTATTAAGGGGGGTTGGGGGGATCAAAACTAGGGTGTTGACTTTACTTATAACAACTGAATGCCCTCGTTGTAGTAGTGAAACGTGATCAGTATCAAGTATCCACAACGCCATTTTAGTTATGCCTTATACTAATGCTCTTACTCTTAACTAAAATCAGGTGTGCTTGCGTCTATTTCGCGTCGATAAGATTCAATCGCTTCAAGCATTTGCTCAAATTGCGGGTCGTCTTTAAGAATGCCAGCCATTTCTAGCCAAGGATTTTTTTGTTCTTGATGAGGTAATTTTACAGCTAAAGGAACAATTTCTACATCAGTCAAATGCTTTTCTAAACTTTCTTGAAGTTGAGCTAATGCTGTTGTGCGGTCATTCGCTTCGACATATAATTCAGGCAAGCCTGGAACAGTTGCAACTACTCTACCAAGGCGAATTAATCATTGTGGTTATCCACACAGACAGAGAGCAGAGACGGCGAATTATTTCAGCAAGGAGGGCAAGAAAAAATGAGCGAGAAAGATACTATCACCGTTGAACGCCTGGACGATGGCCGTGTTGTTCAGGTTATGCCTGATGGCTCAAAACGCCAATTGAGTGATAAAACCGATTGGGAA
>NZ_JBXXZH010000117.1:0-28286 GCF_059640475.1 Calothrix sp. CBUCES-K 9914 | reverse complement strand
CTCGTTCATCACAAAACCTATCGTTGACGTATGGGCGCCAACCTTAACTTGACACCAATGGCATCCTTGCCCATTCCACAAGAAAATAAAAATGACCCAACAACCAAAACTACAACCACAAACATACCAACAAAGAGTACGCCAAATAATAGAGCTTGGGCGCCAAGCAAACACCAACTCTGAAATTACCCAGACATTAAACGCATTAGAACAAGGCGACTTTTCCCTTCAGTACTGGCAAAACTCGTTTTATATTACCTTTAACAAATGGTTTTTATAGCTGGACTACACAACAGCAAGAGATTTTTCAAAAAACTCTCGAAGAAGTTACTCAAGACGATGAGCGCGATATTCCAACCTTACTATATGTCATCAGGCAACTAGCAGCACTTCCAGCAGTACAACCAACTTCGTTACTACAATTAGCAAGTCATGATAATCCGAAATTAGCACTTCGCGATGCTGCATTACACGCACTTCCACACTTAGATAGTCCTGATGGTATGAGAGTGCTTATTGAAGCAATGAATGATGACCGCGCGCGAATTGCTATTTATGCGCTGCGGAGTATACTTTTACAAATGCGTATTAACCAAGCATTACAAACCCTACGTGCAGTTCCTTTAAATAAAGTGACTAGTGCAACTTACAGAAATGATGCGAACGAGCTAGTACAATTAGAACAACAGCTTTCACTTTTATATCACTGTGTAAGGATTCAGGCGCCTAAATCTACAAGCAATTATTTTTTACTGGAATTAACTCTATAGATGGCACCGATCATAAATCTATCTTAGTTTTCTTCTCTATGTTCTCTGTGGTAAAAATTACTGACTCCCCAAATATTACTGCACAGGCGGGACGCCTATGCTACGGTCTCGATCTTTATCCGTTACATCCGTTGCATCCGTTGCCAGTCTTCACGAAATAATATCTTTGCTCATGTAGTTGCTTAATAGATGCGACGCGCGAACAAGTGCGTGTATCGCATCCCTACAGTACGTAAGTGATTAAGGTGCATCCTCATGCATCCAAGCATTATACCTGGGTTGTGAATAGAGCTAATCTCTATACGCAACCTTTTTCCAATTAAAATAAATGTGCCAAGAAGCGGAAAAATATCGTGGAAACAGATTTACTCGGTTTAGAAATTAGTAAGGGAGAACTCAGACGTTTAACAGGGTTTGACCCGGATGAGGTGTTTCGACCCTCAATAATGCGGGATAAAAACAAACGCTTAGGATTTATTGGCAACGAGCTAATGATAGCTTTAGCCTTAACCCCGCTTATAGTCGGATTTATTTATGCTTTTCTAATATTACCCACAATCGGTACATCTATACCTATAGGAATCACTTTACTAATCTTTGTACCAATATTAGTACTATTTGGACGCTGGTTCTGGCGCCTAAAAACATGTCCAAAAGTAGTAACAGTGCTTTTAGATGAAGTTGATAGATACCACGCAGTAATTCAATCAATCGATATTAGCGACCAACTAGCAACATCAGGAAATAAAACTTCACATATCGAAGACAGGGAAAAAGTTATATCAGGACTACAGCTAATTCGCGAAGATTTGGTACGCGCGTTAAAAACAGAACGTATTTTGCGAGATAATAAAGAATTGCTTGCCAATAATCAAGAATTATCTATAAATAATCTCTCTAACCTGCAAGCTTTGCAAGTTAGTACAGAAGCGAGCGAATACGCTCAACTTCTTAATCAATCATTACAGATTGCTATCGACGTGCAAGCAGAAATTAGAAAACTACAGTCGCAGCGTTGAGTAAAAAATGACCACTAAACCTAAAATAATTGTTCTCGATGATGACCCAACTGGTTCGCAAACTGTCCACAGTTGCTTGCTTTTGATGCGCTGGGATGTGGACACTTTACGTCTCGGTTTGCGCGATGATTCACCGATATTTTTTGTGTTAACTAATACTCGGTCTTTAACTCCCGAAGCTGCTACCGAGGTTACAAAAGAAGTTTGTCATAATCTCAAAATTGCCATTGAGGCAGAAAAAATTCAAGATTTCTTAGTCGTCAGTCGTTCTGATTCTACATTACGCGGACATTACCCTATCGAAACCGACGTTATTGCCTCTGAACTTGGCCCCTTTGATGCTCACTTTTTAGTACCTGCATTTTTTGAAGGTGGACGCATTACCCGTGACAGTATACATTATTTGATTATTGATGGGGTTCCCACTCCAGTACATGAAACCGAATTTGCGCGCGATTCGGTATTTGCTTATAGTTATAGTTATTTACCCAAGTACGTTGAAGAAAAAACCAAAGGCAGAATACCAGAAGATTCTGTAGAAAGATTTTTACTATCTGATATTCGTGCAGGCAGTAAAGAGCGCTTAATGAATCTTCATAATAATCACTGTGGAGTTATCGATGGTGAAACTCAAGCTGACTTAAATAAGTTTGCCCAAGATATTTTATCCGCAGCAAGTCAGGGAAAACGCTTTTTGTTTCGCAGTGCTGCCAGCATATTAACCGCACTCGCTGCTTTACCACCACAACCAATCGGCGCCCAAGATATGGCACAGTATGTACGTTACGGTAAACCTGGTGCTGTTATTGTGGGGTCACATGTTAAAAAGACAACTCAGCAATTAGAAAAATTATTACAAGCTGAAGGTATTACAGGGATTGAAATAGATGTAGCAAAATTAATTAATAATGGTAACGAAGCAGGACTTTTATCTGATACTCTACTAGCTATAGGCACCGTACACTCTGAAGGCAAAACTCCTGTAATATATACTAGTCGTACTGAACTCACCTTCCCTGACGTTAAGACTCGATTAGACTTTGGCACCAAAGTTTCCAATTTACTAATGGATATAGTTCGAGGTTTACCCGAAGATATTGGATTTTTAATCAGTAAAGGTGGAATTACGTCGAATGATGTTCTTAGCAACGGTTTAGCTTTAACATCCGCACGGTTACTTGGTCAAATTTTAGCAGGTTGCTCTATGGTAACAACTCCAAGCGACCATCCGCGATTCCCAAACCTACCAGTTGTGTTGTTTCCTGGTAATGTCGGTGATGATTCGGCTTTAGCTACAGTTTACCAAAGATTAACCAAAGGCGCCTCTTAATAATATGCTAGTAACAGGATATCCCTAAAATTTAACAAGAGCGTTTTTTGGCTGGTGTTATATGACTTATGATTCTGCTACCCCAAATCTAGAATCAAATCCTAATAATTTTGAACCAGCACAAGTTAATCAAAAGGAATTTGATACTGATATAAATCCGATTCTTCCCGATGCGGAAGTTGATACAGTCCTGCATTTCATCTCTAATCCAACTGTTGATGATGGTAATCACTTTATCTCTAGTTTGGCAAACTCTGAAACACTTATATCCAACCACGAAGAGTTGGAGGAAAATACCATAGTTGTGGAAACAAGTATCCCTACATACCTGTCTACCCCAGTTGCTGAGTATAAAGTAGATTTACCACTTGATGATATTGAGGTAAGGATGACTAATGATGTAAATTCTGATGAAGACTTGAATACAAGAGTACCATCAAATCCAAATCAACAATTAAATACTTCTCCTCAAAATACTGAACTTCTGCAAACTAGTATTCCTGAAAATACCTATAAAGAAAATAGTCTTTCTGAGAGTATTTCTTCTACAAACCTTCCCTCAGTATTCGAGCAAAAACAACTACCTATTCCTGGTAGTACTGAAATGCCAGATGATGGTTATAATGAAGAAAAAGCGGAATTATCTACTGAAACATCTGTAGAATTAGGTATTATTTCAAACTTAGATGAAGATATAACGTCTCTGGATTCTTTACCAAAACCCGTTCCAAACCGCAATATTCAGGTACAGTTTAAAACCGAAGCTGAACGACTTGTAATTATTTTACCTAAAGAATTGCAATCCAGTATTTCCGAATATAGTTGGTCAGAAATTTGGCAACAGTTAAAACAACGTTTAAATGGTGGAGACCGTCTGCGTGTAGCTAATACTAATGTACATTTAGTTGCGGGTGACAGATTGCTCGATGCAAGACAACTTCAGGAACTTGCCGAATCTTTGAAAGAGGTAGAACTCCAGTTAAAATCTGTAGCTACAAGTCGAAGACAAACAGCGATAGCTGCTGTGACAGCAGGTTATTCAGTTGAACAACTTCAATTACAACCCAGAATTTCTTTTTCTTCAGACAAGGAAAAATCAGATGTTACTCCTCTAGCAGAACCGTTATACATGGAGATGACAATTCGTTCGGGTGTAGAAATTCGTCATCCTGGGACTGTAATTATTTTGGGAGATGTGAATCCTGGTGGTATTGTAGTTGCTTCGGGCGATATTTTGGTTTGGGGTCGTCTCCGTGGAGTGGCTCATGCTGGTGTTAATGGCAACAGTGAGTGTTTAATTATGGCCTTACAAATGGAACCAACACAGCTACGTATTGCCGATGCTGTGGCACGGGCGCCGGAAAAAACACTTACACAATTTCATCCCGAAGTGGCATATATAACATCAGGAGTAATTCATATTGCGAAAGCTGCTGATTTCTCCAGATTAAGTAAAATTAATCAACAGCCATTAAAAATAGAACAATAAGAGAAGAGAAGGATAATCAACAGGTAAAAAATTAATACTTAATGATTATGCTTCGTGCTTCTTGCTTTATACTTTTTATTCATACTTCGGTATATTTTTGAGTCTTAAATTAAGCGCGCTTTGATCATGACTCGGATTATTGTAATTACCTCCGGCAAAGGAGGAGTGGGTAAAACCACGGTTTCAGCTAATTTAGGGATGGCGATAGCTAAGATGGGGCGCCAAGTAGCACTGGTAGACGCTGATTTTGGTCTGCGAAATCTCGATTTGCTCCTTGGCTTGGAAAACCGTATTGTTTATACAGCGGTTGAGGTATTGGCACGCGAGTGTCGGTTGGAACAAGCTTTGGTAAAAGACAAACGTCAACCGAATCTTGTACTTCTACCTGCTGCACAAAACCGTAGCAAAGAAGCGGTAACACCCGACCAAATGAAGCTATTGGTCAATGCATTAGCACAAAAGTATCAGTATGTAATTATTGATAGTCCTGCTGGTATCGAAAACGGGTTTAAAAATGCGATTGCACCAGCAAAGGAAGCTTTAATTGTCACAACTCCAGAAATTTCTGCGGTTCGTGATGCCGACCGTGTGGTTGGTTTATTAGAAGCACAGGGTGTAAAGCGCGCGCATTTGATTATCAATCGCATTCGCCCAGCAATGGTGCGGGCAAATGATATGATGTCAGTACAGGATGTTCAGGAACTACTAGCAATTCCTTTAATTGGTGTAATCCCTGACGATGAGCGCGTAATTGTCTCAACCAATCGTGGCGAGCCTCTTGTATTATCCGAGACACCTTCTTTAGCAGCGACGGCGTTTGAAAACATCGTTCGTAGATTAGAAGGCGAAACGGTCGAGTTCCTTGACCTTGACTCGCCCCATGAAAATATCTTTGCCCGCCTCCGCAAGTTGTTGTGGACAAAGATTATTTAACGCTACTTCCACCCTTGCACTTTCTGGCTGCAATGATTCTCGAATTTATAGAACGTCTTTTTTCTCGTAATAACGATACCAGTCGTAGTGAAGTCAAACGTCGCCTACAACTGGTAATCGCTCACGACCGCGCTGATTTAAGTCCTCAAATAGTAGAGAAGATGCGGCAAGAAATCCTAGAAATTGTTTGCCGCTATGTGGAAGTAGAAACGGATGGTTTAGAATTCACCTTAGAAAGCAATCAACGCACAACCGCTTTGATTGCGAATTTACCCATCCGTAGAGTCAAAGAATCTACTTCCGAAGAAGAAGCCAAGAGCGAGAAAGTTTAGCTTAATAAAATATTACTATTCTTAGCCCCCCTTCCACGCGCTACTGTGTAGACACAAGTCTCTAAAAGTCACCTTTCTTCTCTTTCTTTGCGTCTTTGCGCGCTTTGCGGTTAATTCTTTAACAAACCGCAAAGTACGCAAAGTACGCGAAGGAAAGGAACATAAGAATGATAAAAAGATATGTGTACACGGTAGGCTTCCACGCGAGGGGTTGGGGGATTAAATCTTAAGGTAAAGGATGGAACAAAAGATCAGGAAAGAAGTTATTAAAAAAAGTCCAAATAGTAAAAGCCACTGATACCGAAACTACAGCTAAAACAGGCGCCAAAGATAAATAGCGCGAAAAGAATCTTTTTTGTTGGTCTGTATTTTGCATAATACCTCCCTAATTAAATGCGGAAATTTCGTATAATTGTTTACAAAAATTGTTTACAAAAATAAATATCTCAAGCATTGAATTAGATACTAGATTTACAATATCTAGGCTACCTATTCACTATTTGCGTTACCTCTAACTTTCGCCGTGAGTGAAATCTTTATCTTTTGATATATTTTTATATATAAATATATCTATTGCAAACCCAATAATCACTCTTTAGACTGCTGTGTACAATTATTGTTGAATATTGTTAAAATTAAACACAAGAGCAAGCGTTTACATTTGCCCAGCATCTTTACAAATCTTTATATATAAGCAAATTTATTGTGAGCGAAGAATTTACAACTTATATCCAAATTATCCGCCAGCAGATAGATGCACTATACGGGTATATTATTTCAACGTCAACACAACAGCAACAAGCAAGTCAGGTAATGGAGGAACTCGCTGTCTCTCTAGCAAACCTCCAATTGTATGACGAAGAAAGGCAGACTAGCTTAGAGCTAATGGAGGTAACAACTGAAGAATTACTAGGGCAAAATAATTATCTAGCAAGAGAACGTCAGCTTTATTACGACCTGTTTCAATTTGCACCAGATGCTTATTTGCTAACGGATGTTCAAGGAATGATTCTGACAGGAAACCGTGCTGCTGCTGCATTATTTAACATCTCACAGGACTTTCTGGTTAACAAACCATTAATTAATTTTGTCGTTGAAAAAGAGCGCTCGGTTTTTCGTACTAAACTAAACCAGTTGCCTTCTATAAATTTTATAGAAGAGTGGGAAGTATCTATGTGTCCGCGCGGTGGTGAACCTTTTGATGCCTCACTCATGTTAACACCTATCCGCGACTTAAAGAAATTGACACATTCATTAAGAATCAGTATACGTAATGTAACTAAATACAAACAGCATAATTTACAACAATTACAACACGTAAATTCGCCGCAGTTGCTGCCAGAGGCAGCAACTGCGGTAGAAATTCCTCGTTCGCTTGATGGCTTACAAGTATTATTTGTAGACGACGAAACCGACGCGCGCGAGTTTATTACCGTAGTATTAGAGCAACATGGAATGTCCGTAACAGCAGTTGCAACAGTTGCTCAAGCAATAAGAGAGTTGGAGCAATCGCGCCCTGACGTAATATTAAGTGATATCAGAATGCCTGACGAAGATGGTTATGCTTTAATTCAAAAAGTTAAAGCAATAGAAGCAGAGAAAGGGTGGCAAATTCCCACTGCTGCCTTAACTGCTTATTTAGCAGAAGACCGAGCTAAGGCAATAAAAGCAGGTTTTCAATCGCATTTACATAAATTAGCAGAGCCAAGGGAGTTAGTAGCAATGGTCGCGCAGCTCGCTCAAGTAAAAATAAAAAATGAAAAATGAAAAACTTTTAATTTCTAATTTTAATTACTTTATGGATAGCTCAACCGAAAGTAAGAAAAGCGCTCTTGAAGAAAATATGTTCTATGGGGGTGGCGAGATGGGCGCCTTGATGCGCTCACATGATTGGTTGCAGACGCCGTTGGGTCGGGTTGAGTCTTGGGATCAAAGTTTGCGAATAATCATGAATATGTGCTTATCGTCAACATTTCCCCTTTGTGTAATATGGGGGCAAGAGTTGATACAACTCTACAACGACGCCTATAGACCAATTTTGGGTGCCAAACATCCCCAATCAATGGGGCGTCCAACGCAGGATAACTGGTTAGAAATTTGGCACGTTTTGCGTCCTATGTTTGAAGACGTTCAAAAGACAGGACAATCTACCTATCTTGAAAATCACTTACAGGTTCTTAACCGCAACGGATACCTTGAGGAAACTTACTTTACTTTTTCATTTAATCCTATCCGCGATGAGACAGGTAAGGTTGCTGGTATTTTCCATCCCGTGATTGAAACAACGGCACAAGTCATTAGTACACGACGGCTACGAACGTTAAACGATTTAGGAACACGACTAAGAGCAGCTCATACTGCCCATGACGTTTGTTGCTCTTCTGCGAAAGTTTTAGAAAGCGCGAGCCTAGATATTGCTTTTACACTGCTTTATCTACTTGATACCGAAGGGTTACGGGCACACTTAAGCGCTACAACTGGCGTTGAGTTAAACCTACCGGTAAGCCAATCAAGAGTTGAATTGGACGACCCCCAAGCGACTGGGGCGCCTTGGCTCTTAGCAAAAGTTGCAAGCACTGGTGTTTCTGAGTTAGTCTGTAACCTCAAAAATCAATTTGGCACGTATCTCCCCAGTGTTACTTTACTGGGAAATACAGATTTACCGAATGCCGCACTGGTTTTGCCGCTCACTCAATTAAGAGAACAACGCCCCTTTGGGTTTTTGGTAGCAGGTATTAGCCCCTTTCGTGCGTTCGATAATTCCTACCGCGACTTTTTAGAACTAGTGGCGGGAAGTATAGCGGCTGCTCTAGCGTCGGCGCACCTTAATGAGGAAGAACGCCAGCGTGCAGAAGCATTAGCAGAGCTAGACCGCGCGAAGACAACTTTTTTTAACAACGTCAGCCACGAATTTCGCACTCCTCTAACTTTAATGCTCGATCCACTTGAGCAAGTACTTACTGAAACATACGGCGCACTAACGAACGAACAGCGCGAACAGCTTAATATTGTCCAGCGAAACTCGATTAGACTGCTTAAACTTGTCAATACCTTACTAGACTTCTGTCGAATCGAAGCTGACGGGGTACAAGCCGTTTATGAGCCAAGCAATTTAGCTGCATTTACAACTGAGCTAGCATCAGTATTTCGTTCAGCTATTGAAACAGTAGGATTACAACTAATTGTAGATTGTCCACCTTTAAGTTTTCCTGTGTATGTAAATAGCGAAATGTGGGAAAAAATTGTTTTGAACTTAATCTCCAATGCGTTTAAGTTTACCTTAAAAGGTGAAATAGCTATTTCATTGCACCTAATTGATGACAAGGTAGAGTTAAAAGTACGGGATACAGGATGTGGCATTTCTCCTGAAGAGTTACCCAGAATTTTCGAGCGCTTTTACCGTGTACGCTCCACGCAAGCAAGGAGTTATGAAGGGTCGGGTATTGGGCTAGCTTTAGTACAAGAACTCGTGTACTTACATGGCGGTACTGTAAACGTGGAGAGTTTGTTAGGTAAGGGAACAACATTTATAGTAACGCTGCCCACTGGCTCATCACATTTGCCAAATAATCAAATTAGTAACAAACACACACACGCATCAACCTTAAATTATGTTACCCCCCACGTAGAGGAAGCGCAGCAGTGCGTCTCTGAAAGTGCTGAGTTGAAAGTGCTGAGTGCTGACAAAGAACAAAAAAACTACTCAGCACACAGCACACAGCACTCATCACTGATTTTATTAGTTGATGATAACGCTGATATGCGTGACTACGTGAAGCGTTTGCTGAGTAGGCGATATGAGGTAATCTCAGTTGCAAATGGTACTGAAGCATTAGCTGCTGTTAAAAAGCAGGTGCCTGATTTGGTACTTACTGATGTAATGATGCCGATTTTAGAAGGTTTTCAATTACTAAATGCATTACGTGCTAATTCAGATACAAAAAGTATACCGATTATTTTACTTTCGGCTCGTGCAGGGGAAGAAGCGGTAGTCGAAGGTTTGCAAGCAGGAGCTGATGACTATTTAATTAAGCCGTTTTCTGCCCAGGAACTCCTAGCGCGCGTAGATTCTCATTTACAAATGGTGCGTCTACGTAATGAGTTATCTTCTAATCGCATGAAGGATGAGTTTTTAGCAACGGTTACACACGAACTTCATGCTCCCTTAACTGCTATCCTTGGCTGGACTCGCTTACTACGTTCAAACCAACTTGATTCTGCTACAGCTTTGCGTGCTTTAGATACAATTGAACGCAATGCTAAAAATCAGGCAAAGCTGATTGAGGATTTGCTTGATATCTCAAGTATTCTCTCAGGTAAAGTCTGCTTAGATAATCATCGTGTTAACCTCACGAATATTATTAACGAAGAGATTTATAAAATATCAAGCGATGCTAAGGCTAAGGGAATTCAAATTATACAAACGTTACAGAATCAGGATATTTATGTTTTAGGTGACTGTTATCGTTTGCAACAAATTTTTTCAAAATTATTAGGTAACGCCATCAAATTTACACCCTTAGGAGGAAGTATTAAAGTTCATCTCTTCATTGTTGGCTCTTGGGCTACTATTAAGATTAGCAACACTGGAATTGGAATTGGTGCCAACTTTCTCCCTTATGTCTTCAAGCGCTTTACCCAGGCAGAAGTTCCTAGCAGACACTCGCCAGGGGGACTGGGACTAGGACTGGCAATTGCTCATCAACTTGTTGAACTACATAGAGGTACAATTGAGGCAGCAAGTGATGGGCTTGAGCAAGGGGCAACGTTTACAGTCAAGCTGCCATTGGGGTAAAACGACAATTTGAAGTAAACTAAGAAGCGCGATGCAACAACCTCAACAAGAAACAGTCACGCTATCAGATATTTTAATTACCGAGGAGTTGGAGAGTCGAACTTCTCGAAGTGCAAACTTTCAAGCAGAAAATCAGGCATTACGCACGTTAGCACGACAGTTGGTGCAAAAAGAAACTATACTTCAAAACGTAGTTGATATGGCACTCGAACTATGCCAAGCCCAAACAGCAGGGGTTAGTTTACTAGAGACTTCCAAAAATTTAATTAACCATCCTGTGAAAAACCATCTTGTGGAAAACGATCTTGTGGAATGGGCATCCTTGCCCGTTCCAAGTATAGGGCAGGCGGGGACGCCCACCCTACAAGAAAATTTTTGTTGGAATGTAATAGCAGGAACATTAAAACAGCATGTCGGCGCCATCACACCTCGTAATTTTAGCCCCTGTAGCATCTGTTTAGATCGCGGTATACCTCAGCTTTTTTCTTATCCCGAACGTTATTTTACATATCTACAGGCAGACGACACACCAATTGTAGAAGAGTTGGTGTTACCCCTCATAGCAGATAATCATGTTTTTGGTACAATTTGGATAAAATCGCATGACAAAACTCGGCACTTTGACTCCGAAGATGTGCGGTTAATGACGAGTTTGGCAGAATTTATTACTACCGCTCTCTCTTTAAATCAGCTAAATCAGCCACAAACCCAGGAATTACCAGCATTAAATGCCTCTGCCTTGCGCGAATCAGAGGAACTATCGCGCGCTCTAATCGAGAATTTACCAGGTGGAGCAGCATTTGTGGTAGATCACGATCTTCGTTACCTCCTTGCCGAAGGAGAAGCATTATCACAAGCTGGCTTCAAAGCTGAAGATTTCATTGGGCATACTATTTTTGAGGTGCTTTCACCCGAATTAGCGGCGAATTATAAGGTGCTTTACCGTCAGGCTCTTGCTGGAGAGTT
Organism: Calothrix sp. CBUCES-K 9914; assembly: GCF_059640475.1. Taxonomy (NCBI): domain Bacteria; kingdom Bacillati; phylum Cyanobacteriota; class Cyanophyceae; order Nostocales; family Calotrichaceae; genus Calothrix; species Calothrix sp. CBUCES-K 9914. The sequence goes on along the minus strand of NZ_JBXXZH010000117.1, from coordinate 16,652 downwards.
ATTTGAGCATGAGCATAACGCACACGGTCGCTGGTATATCTCGCGAGGAACGCCGCTTCGAGAGGAAAACGGCGAAGTATATGCTGCGCTTGCTGTTTCCTATGACATTAGCGATCGTAAGCAAGCTGAAAATGCTTTGCACGAATCCGAAGAATGTTTGCGACTGGCGACTGAAGTGGCGCAAATATATTCGTGGGAATTCGATTTGAAAACACAGACACCAAAGTTTTCCGACAACTTCGAGCGCATTACTGGGCGGGCGCCTTCTCAAAGCTTTGTTGAAAATTTGCAATTTGTGTACCCAGAAGACCGCGCTAGTGTGATTGAAGCTTTTAAGAGAGCGATTAATAATGACAACACTTTCGATTACGAAATGCGCGCGTTCAATGGTGATAATCAAATTAATTGGTATCGTGTATCAGGCGTGATTATCCGCGATACAAATAATGAGCCAATTCGTGCGGTTGGCATTTCGCAAAACATTACAGATAGCAAGCAAGCTTTATCAGCTTTGCGCCAGTCGGAAGAACGAATGCAGGCTGTTGCTAACCTCGTCCCTGACCTCCTGTGGGACAGCGAAGTCGATGGGTCTACCAATTGGTACAACCAGCGGTGGATGGAGTATACGGGGCAAACCTTCGAGCAGGCGATAGGTTGGGGCTGGACGAACGCAATCCACCCTGACGACAAGGAAGCGTCTGCCCGCTGTTACAAGGAAGCGGTTGAAACCGGTAAGCCGCTTCATCAGGAACATCGCATCTTGAGGCACGACGGAGAGTATCGCTGGTTCGTCGTCAATGCATTCCCGCTGAAAGATGAAAGCGGTAAGGTCGTAAAAATGTATGGCGCGGCGACCGACATCACCGAACGCAAATGCCGCGAAGCGAATCTCGCCTTCTTGAACGAAGTCAGCCAAGACCTCGCGCAACTGACGAACATTGACGAAACGATGAACGCGCTCGGCGCAAAAATTGGGGGGTATTTTGGCGCTTCGCTTTGCGCGTTCTCCGTCATTGGCGAGGGGGCAGAAACGATGACGACCGCGCACGCATGGAATCGAGCGGGCATACCGAGTACGATAGGCGTGCATCGCATCAGTGATTATCATACCGAAGAGTTCCTTTGGGCGTGCCACACTGGTGAGACTTACGTAGTGCGCGATGCCTCCAATGAGGCGCGAATGAACGCCGCTTTGATGGCAAACCTTCAAGCCAGCGCGTTCGTTAGCGTGCCGCTCGTGCGCGAGGGCGAGTGGCTGTTCAATCTGTCCATCGCCGACACCGTGCCGCGCGACTGGACGGAGGACGAAATCGAACTGATGCGCGAACTCACGACGCGCATCTGGACGCGCCTCGAACGTGCCCGCGCTGAAGCAGCCTTGCGCGAGAGCGAGCGGAAACTGCAAAGCGCGATCGCTGTAGCGCAACTGTCGCCTTATGAATGGAATCCGTTGACAGGCTCATTCAAGTGGGACGCGAGACTCAAAGCGATGTGGGGCTTGCCCGCCGATGCCCAAATCAATTACGAAATTTATAACGCCGGTATTCACCCCCAAGACCGTGAGTATGTTGAGCGGCAAGTGGAAGAAGCCATTGACCCAAACGGCGACGGCATTTTTGAAGCCGAGTTTCGCACCGTCGGTATTGAGGACAAAATCGAGCGTTGGGTATCGGTACGCGGTCAGACGTTTTTCGACGCGCAAGGTCGTCCCGTTCATTATGTCGGCACCGCGCAGGACGTAACAGATCGCAAGCAGGCTTTATCGGATCGGATTCAACTGATTCGAGAACAAACTGCCCGCGAAGAAGAACGCCAACGCGCCGAGGCACTAGCTCAGTTAGACCGTGCCAAAACTACGTTTTTTAGCAATGTCAGCCACGAATTCCGCACCCCGTTGACGCTCTTACTGGCGCCTCTGCAAGATGTCTTGAGCGATTGTACTAATCTCCTTACTCCACCTCAACGCGAACGATTAGAAATAGCACATCGAAATGCAATTAGGCTCCTAAAACTGGTTAATACCCTGCTCGACTTCTCCTGCCTCGAAGCAGGTCGTATGGAAGCCGTTTATCAGCCAACCGATTTGGCAACGTTTACAACTGAGCTAGCAAGTTTGTTTCGCTCCGCCATTGAACAAGTAGGACTAAAGCTAATAGTTGATTGCCCACCATTACCACTAGTTTACGTAGACCGTGAAATGTGGGAAAAAATTGTCCTTAACTTGCTCTCCAATGCCTTTAAGTTTACCTTAGAAGGCGAAATTGTGGTTAGACTCTATCAATATAATAATGACCATTATGTAACGCTGCAGGTACAAGATACAGGCACTGGAATTCCAGCTGACGAACTGCCCCATATATTTGAGCGATTTTACCATGTGCGAACGACAAAGGCGCGAACTTATGAAGGGACTGGTATTGGACTAGCTTTGGTGCAAGAGTTAATCAAAATGCATGGTGGCACAGTAGAAGTAAGCAGCATCGTAGAACAAGGTACTTGCTTCACAGTAAAAATTCCTTTAGGCACTGCTCACCTACCTACCGACCATATCAAATACAGTGCTGAGTTGAAAGTGCTGAGTGCTAAGAAAGAAGAGAGAAAACATTACTCACTCAACACTCAGCACTCAGCACTTAGCACTCATTTATTCATCCTTTTGGTAGATGACAACGCTGACATGCGCGATTATCTCAAGCGAATATTAAGCGAACACGTCCAAGTAGAAGCTGTCGCTAATGGAGCAGCAGCAATGGCAATTATTGAAGAACGAGTGCCTGATTTGGTACTTAGTGATGTAATGATGCCTCATTTAGACGGCTTTGGGTTATTAAAAGCATTGCGTGCAGACCCACGTACTAAAGAAGTTCCTATTATCTTACTCTCCGCGCGTGCAGGCGAAGAGTCTGTAATTGAAGGACTCCAAGCAGGTGCTGATGATTACTTAATTAAACCTTTCTCTGCAACTGAACTTGTAACGCGCGTTTTAGCTCATCTCCAACTGGCACAACTACGTGCGGAAGCACTCCATCATGAGAAAGCAAGCAACCGCATGAAGGATAAGTTACTAGCAGAAGTTTCCCATGAACTTCAGGCGCCTCTGGTTTCCATTCTCGGTTGGACGCGGTTACTTCGTAGCAGCCCCTCTAATCAATCTATTTTAGTAAGAGCTTTGGAGACAATTGAGCGTAGTGCCACCCTACAAGCCAAACTTATTCAAGATTTATTAGATGTATCGCGTATTACTTCAGGCAAAATCAGTTTAAATAAGGCACCAGTTGAGCTACATTCTGTAATTGAGTTAGTACTGGCAACAGTACATCAAGCTCAACAAAGCAAAGACATTTGCCTAGAATGTATACTGAACCCAAAATCAATAACAGTTGAAGGTGATGCTGACCGTTTACAGCAAATTGTCTTAAATTTACTTACTAACGCCATCAAATTTACTCCTGAAGGAGGAAGAATTGAGGTATATCTTGGTGTAGCAGAAAATCAAGCTCAAATCAAAGTTCGTGATACAGGTATTGGTATTGAACCTGAATTTCTACCTTATGTTTTTGAAACTTTTCGTCAATCAAAAAACTCAAAAACTGGACTCGGACTAGGATTGGCAATCGCACGTCAATTAGTACAACTTCACGGTGGCGCCCTAACTGCCGAAAGTAATGGAACTGGACAAGGTGCAACTTTTACTGTCAAATTACCGTTAATTAACGTTAACCTTTAAGGAGAATAATAAAAAAATTTAAAATTTGATTTTAATGAATATGTCTGAAGATTATAACCCAGATTTTGAAACTTTGTTAGACTACCTCAAGCAAAACTGCGGTTGCGATCTGACTTTTTATAAACGTGATTCTTTGATGCGACGCTTCCAACGTCGGATGCGAGATTTAGAAATTGATAGCTATAGGAACTACTTCCAATATTTACAAAGACATCCGTCGGAGTATACAGGTCTACTCGACACCATCTTTATCAACTTCTCTGGTTTTTTCCGTGACCGTGATTGTTGGAATTATTTAGCTAGTACAATTATTCCTGAAATTATCGTAAATAAACAACCACAAGAAAAAATCCGAGTTTGGAGCGCTGGTTGTGCTTATGGACAAGAAGCTTACACACTACTAATGTTACTCGTAGAAACTCTAGGCATCGAGCAATATTTTGAGCGAGTACAAATCTTTGCTACGGATATAGATGGTTCGGCGCTAAAACTTGCTCGGCAAGGTAGTTATAGTGAAGACGAGGTAGTAGGGATTCCAAGTAACCTGCTGTCTAAATACTTTGAGAAAAATGAACAGCGCTATGTTATTGACCCTAAACTGCGCTCTACAATCGTTTTTGGGCGCCATAACCTGACTATGAATGCCCCCATGTCTAAAATAGATCTGCTCGTATGTCGCAACGTCCTAATTTATCTCCACGTCAAAAGCCAAGCATCTATCTTGGTTCGCTTTCATTTTGCTTTAACCGACAAAGGCTTTCTCTTTCTAGGTAACGCAGAAAACTTAACGAACAAAGAAATCTTTACCCCTGTTAGTCTAAAGCATCGTATTTATACTAAAGGTGAAAGTCTAACTTTGGAAGATCACTTGTTAATTCGACCGACTACTCGTTCCAAAACAGTACTTGACCCTCTAGCCACCCGAACCCTCGTCTGGCAAACTGCCTACCAGAATAGTCCGTTTCCCCAATTGGCAATTGATGCCAAAGGTTATCTAATTTTAGCTAACGACCAAGCGTGTGTACTATTTGGTATCAAAAACAGCGATTTAGGCGCCTTAGTTCAAAATCTAGAACTCGGACGAATTATAAAATCATTAGCTTTAATAAAGCAACTAAACCGTGAACGTCATACGCTTCACTTACAAAACATAGAATGGGTAACAGAAATTAGCACAACTTATCTAGATGTTCACATCCAACCAATACTAGATACAAGTAACACGCTAATTGGTGCCAATCTCACTTTTATTGATATCACCAAATACATTCACGTTGATTCAGAATTGAAACATTTAAGATGAAAGCTCGCAAAGATTCGCAACGGATGGTTTGTGTGTAGGTAGCATAGGCCGGAAAGCTGTGCATTGATTATCAAGCATGAATGTAAACCGCGCGTTTTTCAGCTATAACTAAAATAATACGATTAAATCATAATCATTACGATTATGATTTAGTCTCAACTGCTGTGAACTAAGCAGTTTTGCGTTTGTAAACAGAGAGAACATTAATGGACTTGACAAACTCGAATACCGCGAACAATTTGGCTGAAGCTTTTGGTGGAGAGTCAATGGCGAATCGTAAATACCTATTCTTCGCGGAAGTGACTCGTCATTTAGGTATGCATGAACTATCAAAATTATTTCGTGAAACAGCGCAGCAAGAAACAGAACACGCATTTGCCCATTTTAGATTGATGCATCCAGAGTTAGTTGTAACAGATGCAGCATCATTAACACCTGAACAGAAAAAAGCAATTGCCGCGCGTTGTTTGGAGTTAGCAATTGAGGGTGAGACATATGAGTACACTGTAATGTATCCAGGTTTTGCAGAGCAAGCGCGCGCAGACCGAGATGGAAGTGCAGTAGTTGAATTTGAAAAACAGCAAGCAGAGTCAGTAGAACATGCTCAAACCTTCCGCAAAGCAGCGCATAACTTTGGCTTGTTAACACACATTGAAAATCACCATGCTCAACAGTATAGTGAAGCGTTGCAAGCATTAGACGGAGTGGCGCCAGCAGCTAAAAGCAAAACAGGAAACCCAGCGACGCAAAAATGGATTTGTCGCCAATGTTCAATGATATATGACCCAGTAACAGGCGACCCCGACTCAGGTATTGCACCAGGAACAGCATTTGAAGCAATACCCGAAGACTGGAAATGTCCAATTTGCGGCGCCCAGAAAAAACTATTCGTTATATACGAAGAAGCAGTAGCAGCATAATACCCGTAGGATAGGCGTCTCGCCTGTCCTACACATGTTTTGATCAAATGACTGGAATGCGAACTATAAATTGTGTGCCTTCCCCAGGTGCTGAAATACACTCTAAACTTCCACCATGTTTCTGCGTGACTATTTGATAGCTAATACTAAGCCCCAAACCAGTACCCTTCCCTTTTGGTTTAGTTGTAAAAAATGCATTAAATAATTTCTGCTGTAAAGCTTCGGTCATTCCTAAACCATTATCACCAATGTTGATAGTTATCCAGCCATCTTGATGAGTAGTATGGATAGTAATAATATTGTTAATTGTTTCATATGATTTACCCTGATTTGTTTCCTCTAGTGCATCAATGGCATTAGCAATTAGGTTCATAAATACTTGGTTGAGTTGTTGAGAATAACACTTAACATGAGGTAAATCGCCATAATCTTTGATAATTTTTATTGCAGGGCATTCTGGTTTGGCTTTCAGACGATGGCTGAGTATCATCAACGTAGTTTCAATACCCTCGTGAATATCGACTGGACAGCATACGTCACCATCATTACGAGAGAAATTACGTAATGATTGCATAATATCTTTGATACGAACAGTACCTAGCTTCATTGAAGAAATCATTTTGGGTAAATCTTCAAGTAAATACTCTAAATCAATAGTTTCTGCATCTTCTAAAATTTCAGATGGTACTTCTGGGAAATGCTGTTGATATAGCCCAAGGTGATGAATTAAATCTTCTATATATTGTTGAGCATGAGTTAAATTACCATTAATAAAGCTAACAGGATTATTAACCTCATGGGCAACACCAGCAACTAATTGTCCTAATGATGAAATTTTTTCTGTATGTACGAGTTGCGCTTGCGTGGAAGAGAGTTTTTCTAAAGATTCTTGTAGTTGCTGTGCTTTGTCTTGTTCAAGAGCATAAAGTCGCGCGTTTTCGATAGAAATAGAAACTTGAGAAGTGAGTAAATTCAATGTATCTAACCTATCGGCTGTAAAAACACCTGTGTTCAGATTATTTTCTAGATATATGATTCCTGTAAGTTTACCTTGATGAATTATCGGCAAGCACAAGACTGATTTCGGTTGATTTTTGATGATATAAGGGTCATTTGCAAAAACTTTAGAATGACTAGCATTTTCTAAAATAATATTTTTTTGGGTGCGTTCGACATAATTCAGTACAGACAATGGTAAGTTTGATACATCATTAAATTCATTCGTCGCTACTTCTATTATCCAATTAGATTCACGCTTGCTAACCAAACACGCTTTTTGGGCGCCTGCATTTTCTTGTAGAATGGTAATTAATTTATTGAGTAAACTAGGTAAATTAATTTCACTGGAAAGTGTCTGAGATGCTTTAATAACAGTATGTAAATCAAGGAAACTTATTCCAGTTGTTGTGCTGACTGTACGAATAATATCAGTTTTCGGTTGGTTGTTTATTTTGAGTGCTAAAAATTGATAATATTTTACTTCAAGCTGCTTAACTTTATTCTTCGCTCCCCATACAGTGTAGCAATAGTGAGATTGTAAAAGATAGTCTGTGGCAAGTCGGTTTCTACCCTTTGCAAAATAAAAATTAGCAGTCAGTTCTGCTGCCAAAGCTTCATTTTGCCGGAAACCAGCTTCTGTAGCAAGAGTAATTGCTTGGTCGTATAATTCCATTGCTTGATAATCTTGTCCAGAAATTTTAGCATCTTCAGCTTGAAGCAACAAATACATATGTTGATAATTTTCAGGGGAATGCTTTGCCCAATGGCTAAATTTTTCTAAATTGACGCTAAGTTTGCTCTTGAAGCTTTCTCGATTTTCAGATTCGGCGCCCCCTGAACGGTTACAATAGGCATTGCTTAACGCAATACTTTGATGAAAGTAGAAAACCGGGTTAATAAAAATTCCTTCTGCACCTTCTACACATTTTTCTGCAAGTTCAGCATACTCTACTGCTTTTGTATACTCACCATACCAATTACAAAGCGCCAACTTATAAAGGTAAACAACAAAAATAGTTAACAAATCCGCAGAATTATGTGCAAATTCTAATACCTGATGTTCGTCTATATATTTGCCGGATAGGTTTTGTCGTATTGCATCAGGTTCTACTAGATTTGTAATTAGCTCTTTTGCTAATAAATGGTAGTTGAGCATATTTTTGTCAATTCTTTGCAGAGTAGAGATAAAATCATCTGCAATTACAGCAGTTTCTTGTAAAGATTTATCTCCAAATAAGCATTGCCAAATATAATTAACAGAGCAATAACCAGACCATTGATATGAGCCTGCTTCTAAACCACTATTAAAACCCTGTTTTAGATAAGGCTTACACTGACTAATATGCTTTTTGTAGTGGAGAATTAAACCTCCCCACATATTAAAAAGATTTGCTTCTAAATCCTTAGTTTGCAAAACTTCATGTAATTTAAGAGCTAAATTACCAAATTCATATCCTAACTCGACTTCGCCATATCTAAACACCAAGGTAAAACTATAAAGCATATACCCAAATACTGAAATTGGGGAATTACCATAATTCATTGAAAGTTGGGTAATTTTCTTGGCACAAAGATGCAAAGCTTTAGAACCTAAAAAATAAGCAATAGGCCATACTTCCTTAAGAGTCCGTTGAGCCATTAATTTATCAAGGTCTTGCATTTCCGGTAATAGAGTTAAAGAAGCAACGTCGCGAACACCTATTATTGCTTTTGTCGCCTGATGTTCTTTTAAGAGATAATCTTGATTTGGATATGGTTCAAACTCGATACCCAACATTTGTAATGTATTTAGACCAACTTCATAGGCAGGAATCAAATTATTTTTCATGCGATAACACATGATTTTATATTCGTTTACCTGACATCGTTCTAGTAGAGTTTTAACATTGTCAAGCGCTACATCTAATACTGCCAAGCCTGCATCATTATTACCATTCAAATACTCTGTTACACCTGTTTCTAAATAAAGGTCGAGCGTCAATGAATAATGTGTTAGCCAAGAATCGAATGGCAAACAACTAATTCCTATTTTCAAGAGTTTTAATGCTGTTTCAAACGCAGAAGATGATTTAGCTCGTTTACCTGCTAACAAATTTAATTCTGCTAATTGATAATGTTCTGATGGCGCCGTAATTAATATTTGAGCAACGTTAAGATGATTAACAATATCAAAAATCTTTTCTTCGAGTTCAGATGGTTTTGTATTACGCAACAGAAGTTGTCCAACTTGTAAATGTACCCGTTGTTTTTCTGAAGCTGGAATTAACGTATACGCTGCTTGTTGAACTCGGTCGTGTAAGAACTTATAATTAACTTGTACTGCTGTCTGATAAAATGTCTCTAAATCCAACTGCTGCCAAACTAAAGGTATTTTATAACTATTGTTTAAAGGTACAACTAAACCTGCTAATAAGGCTGACCATAAATCTGCTGCTGTTTGTGTTAGAGATTGTTGACTAACTACAGCTAAAGTATTTAAATCAAAACAATTATTAATACACGAAGCTAATTTCAAAATTTGCCGAGTTGACTGTGGTAGTTTTTGAATTTTAGCAATCATCAAATCAACCACATTATCTGTGATATCTCGATTTTCAATTTGGTTAATATCCCACGACCAAGTGCTATTATTAATATTAAATTTTAATAATGATTCTTGATAAAGCGATTTGATTAATTGATTTGTAAAAAATGGATTTCCTTGAGTTTTATTATATAATAAATTTGCTAAAGGGTTGATTTCTGTAGGAGAAGATTTTAGTGTATCAAATAGTAACTGCGTGATATGAGATACTGATAAAGCTTGCAAAGTAATTTCTTCAACCTTCACTCCCGCACCTCGAATATTTTCCACAGTTAAAATAAAGGGATGGGTATTGTTGACTTCATTGTCTCGAAACGCAGCAATTAATAATAGGTACTGAGTTTCGGAGTCAGTCATAAGTAACTGAATTAATTTTAACGAAGCAGCATCTGCCCATTGGAGGTCATCTAAAAATATCACCAATGGATGTTCTTTATTGGCAAAAACATGAATAAATTGTTTAAATACCAAATTAAAACGCATTTGTGCTTCTACTGGTGGTAGTGGCGATACAAATGGCTGTTTCCCTATAATTAATTCGACTTCTGGAATAACATCAATAATTATTTGCCCGTTATTACCTAAAGCATTCAATAGTTTTTGGCGCCAATCTTGAATTTTTGCGTCACTTTCGGCTAACAACTGTCGCACTAACTCGACAAATGCTTGAATTAGAGAAGCAAAGGGAATATTACGCTTAAACTGGTCAAATTTGCCAGAAATAAAATAACCCCGTTGGCGAGTAATTGGACGATGAATTTCCAAAACCAAAGAAGATTTACCAATCCCAGAATAACCAGCGACTAACATCATTTGGGCGCCAGCCAAACTAACATTAGTAAAAGCATTCATTAATGTTGTAACTTCCGCTTCTCGACCGTAAAGTTTTTGAGGAATTTGTAGTTGATTTGACCAATCTTGCTGACTTAAAGGAAAAGTAACTATTTCTCCGGTCGTTTCTAATTGGCGAATACATACTTCTAAATCAGCTTTTAACCCATAAGCGCTTTGGTAACGTTCCTCAGCAGTTTTCGCCAGTAATTTCATCACAATTTCAGATATAATACCTGGCACATCTGGATTCAACTTGTCAGGAGGAAGAGGAATTTGAGCAATATGGCAGTGTACCAACTCCATTGGGTCTTGAACATCTTTAAAAGGTAACTCAAGAGTCAGCATTTCGTAAAAAGTTACACCGAGAGAATAAAAATCAGTGCGGTAATCTAGGTCGCGGTTCATTCTCCCGGTTTGTTCTGGGGACATATACATTAACGTCCCTTCTAATTGGTTGGCATTGCTTAAAGATGGTGTTTCTTTACTTAGTTTTGAGGCAATGCTAAAATCTGTTAGTTTTACCTGTTTTGTCTGGGCATTAATAATGATATTAGCTGGTTTAATGTCTTTATGAATTATGCAGTGGGTATGTAGAGAGACCAGCGCTTGCGCTAGTTGTACGGCAATGCGAAGAATAGTTATCAGCGGCAACTTTGTTCTCGTTAGATACTGCTTAAGACTAATACCATCAAAGTCCTCTGCTACAAGCACAAGACGATTTTGGTAAGTCTCTAACCCATAAACTTTAACTACATTATCTAAGTCCAGATTTTCAGTAATTATGTACTCATGCCGAAGGCGCGTAATCTGTTCTAAAGCCGGGTATTCTGCTTTTAGTATTTTCAGAATAACAGGTTGTTGTTGTGGTTGTGATAATCCTCGGTAAATTACTGTATTTACCCCTTCGTAAATTACTTCGGTGATATTATAGCCTGGAATTTTTAAACTAGAGAGCATTATTTCACCTCGTGCGCTGCGTTCACTATTTCTAGAGTTCCCATAGTACGAGTGAAAACTTTATACTACATTAATAATACATTAGCGATTACGTCGATTATTTACAAACATTTAGCTTCCTTAAAAAAAAACTAGATATTTAGCCCCCCTTGTTAAGGTTTGGGGGGGTCAAATCAATTCATTTTATTAACTCTAAGTTGTCCGCAAGCAGCATCAGCTTCTAAACCGCGCGAATAACGAACACTAACAGCAATGTGTTTTTCCTTAAGGACTTTGACAAAATTGTTAATACGTTCGGTTTTGGGACGTTGATAGTCTACTTCGCTAATTGGGTTATAAGGTATTAAATTTACATGACTTTGAAATCCACGCAGGCGCCTTGATAGTTCCAATGCATGTTCGGGTAAATCATTCACACCCGCAAGCAAGATATATTCAAATGTTGCTCGGCGCCCAGTAATTTCTACATACTCGCGGCACTCAGCAAGTAAATCATCAATGGGGTACGAATGGGCACTAGGGATAAGCTGTGTACGAAGTGCCTGGTTGGGGGCGTGTAAACTTACTGCTAAAGTAACTTGTAGATTATTTTGGGCAAATTGGCGGATACGGCTACGAATACCAACTGTTGATACTGTAAGGTTACGCTGTCCAATACCAATATCTTTGTTAATAGAATGAATGGCGCCTAAAACGTTATCTATATTTAATAGCGGTTCACCCATTCCCATAAACACAACATTGGTGACACGACGCTCAAAATCTTCCTGCACTGTTAAAACTTGGTCAACAATTTCCGAACGTGTGAGGTTCCGCTTAAATCCACCTTTACCTGTAGCACAGAAGTCACACGCCATAGGACAACCTACTTGAGTCGATACACATACCGTGAGACGATTATCGCTTGGTATACCAACGGTTTCAACAATTTGCCCGTCATCTAATCGCAATAAATATTTTATCGTGCCATCCGAAGCAACCGAACGGTAATGTTCTGTCGAACGTCCAATAGGAATATTAACCAGTTGCGCGCGCCATTGTTTAGGAAAAGCGGAAATATCAGCTAGCGTTCGCACACCCTTATTATAAATCCAGTCATGCAACTGCTTACCACGAAATGCAGGTTGCCCCTGTTGAACCACCCAATTCGTCAACTCGTCTACATTGGCGCCGAGTAATGGTGGAATAGATATAGTAGTTCGTGGTTGTTCTTGGGTAGAACCTTTTACCGAGACAGACATAACAAATCACTAGTTAACACGTTGCATATCCTATGGTAGAACTTTTTGCACAAAATGAACGTGGTTTGCTTAAATACTTTGGTGTAAAGGAATTTTGATGATAAACTCTGCCCCATGTCCAGGTTTTGAAATACAATCAAGTTGACCCTGATGTTTATCGACGACGATTTGATAACAAATAGATAATCCTAAACCTGTCCCTTGCCCAACTGGTTTAGTCGTAAAAAATGGGTCAAATACTTTCGAGCGCAATTTCTCATCGATTCCAACTCCATTATCTTTTATACTTACGCTAACTAAATTATCATCTAAACAAGTCTTAATAATAATTTTTGCTGAATCTAAAATTATATTATTTTGTAAGGCTTCAATCGCATTAGTAAGGATATTGAAAAACACCTGATTTAGCTCAGAAGCATAGCATTGAACTAATGGTAAATTACCGTAATCTTTAATTATCTCTATACCAGAGTAATTTATTTTATTTTTAAATTTATGTGATAAAATTAATAGTGTGCTATCTATGCCTTCATGAATATCAACACATTTGATCTCAGCTTCATCAAGACGTGAGAAATTTCTTAGTGATAAAACAATATCGCATATTCTAACCGCTCCTAATTTGATCGAGTCCAAAATTTTAAATAAGTCGTTAATAATATATTCTAAATCCAACTCTTCTTTCCATGCTTCAATTTCGGGATGTGAGGGAAAATACTTTTGATATAAAGAAAGCAAGCTAAGTAAAGATTGAGTATATTTTTCTAGGTAGTAAACATTACCTTGAATGAAATTAACTGGATTATTAATTTCATGGGCAATACCAGCTACTAGTTGACCAAGACTTGACATTTTCTCAGTTTGAATTAGCTGTGATTGAGTTTGCTTTAATTCTAATAAATACTGTTTGAATTTTTGTGCTTGTATTTCAGCAGTCTGCGCTAATAATTGTTGAATTTTAAGTGCTTGCTCTAATTCCTTTTGTTTTTGTGTTAATTCAATAGTTAACTTTTTTGCCTCTGACAAAGCTGTATTTTGACTTTGTAACAAACATATAAAATCTCTAATTGGGTCGTGGATTGCAAAATCTTTAAGCTTCAGCCCAAATTTAGAAAGTGCATTCGTGTCTGTAACCCAAACTGAACACAAAAAAAACATGATTCCCTGTTCTTGGTCAGGAATCATTTGTCCTTTTAGATGTATTCCATTATGTAAACATTCCAGCAAAAATAATGAACGCGACTGTTTAGCAATTGTTGCAAAATCAGGCACCTCCTTAATTACAGGGCGTACAATTTTGAAATGTTGGTCAAGAAAGCACCCAATCAATTTTTCTGGATGAATACGCAGCAACACCTCTCCAACTTGCAAAATTTTGTATTCGCAATCAAAAATAATATGAAAAGGAAAGCTGCACGCAAACAATTCTGGCGCCAAGCTAAAGGCTGGAACAATCATGTTTTTTAATAGTATTAGTTAGGTTTATACTCAATTACAAAAGTGTCATGTTCTGAACCATGCTCACGACTAGTAGTTTGAGTAACCGTTACCTCGGTATCAAATTTTTGCCCCAAACCCTTAAGTAGTCCTGTAACCATCGGCGCCAAACCTTCGCGACTAGAATGATAATGCAATTCAAGTTGATTTTCCTCAACTTCATAACACTCAAACGAAGGAGGTATAAGTTTAGGGAAATTTATCCCAACACGTGCGTGTAGTTCATCCAAGTTTTCCAAAAATTCCGGTAGAGTGTCCCCACCCATATCCATCATTTCACCATAACCTTCTTTACCCGTATAACTTACCCAGAACTCACCAAAAGCTTCCATGACGGACGCAGTAGATATACCTAACACTTGACTAGCTGCAACAACTAAGCGATGCGTTAAATCATCTGGATAAGCTTCCATACTTAAAAAAGTATCTGTTGGAATTTCTGCTTTTTGCTTTATTAGGCGCCAAGTTCCTTCACCAAAACGACTACACACCAATTCTTGAATAGCTTTGTTAACCAATCCGTACATATATAAATCCTAAAGTATTTTGTTCCTTCTACTTCAGGATTCCCAGTTTAGTAACAAAACAAACATTTAGAGACGTTACATGTAACGTCGTAGCATCTAATAGCAATATAATACAGTAAATCGTGGTCAAACGTAGTAAACCTGTGCGAACCTAACTAAATTTATAATCATAGCCGTCAGCACGGTAGGCAAACTTTACGCCTTTCATACTGGAAACTCCGACTCTACCACCTTTAATTAAAACCTCAAAACCACTCTTGGTAGGAGTCTTAACTCTACATGTATACCAGTTTGGCTCTATTTGCACTTTCCCGTCTACTGAATCTGAATGATTACTTTTGACACTTCTAGCTTTTTTTATTGCAAATCTAACAATATCACCAGCTTGGATATGAGTATAGTCGTTTTTTGGAGATATTGTTTTAACTGTACCATCTTCATTTCTTTGAACTATATCTTTACCCGTATGGATGCACTTAGAAGTTATTAATGCAGGAAATCCTTTATCGTTAGTTCTTCTACTTTGCCTGGTTCCATGACCTTTACTAATAACTATTATTGGTTGCAATGTCAGAATTTTTATATTTTCTCCAGATTCACCAACGCAAGCAGCATCAATACTATGAGATTTTTCTAATTGTTGTTTACAACGATTCATTTTAGTTCTACCACCAGTCCAGGTTCTAACACTACCACAGTGTTT
The DNA here is from genome assembly GCF_059640475.1 of Calothrix sp. CBUCES-K 9914. NCBI lineage: Bacteria > Bacillati > Cyanobacteriota > Cyanophyceae > Nostocales > Calotrichaceae > Calothrix > Calothrix sp. CBUCES-K 9914. The sequence continues at coordinate 1,360 of NZ_JBXXZH010000117.1, read as the reverse complement.
TGATGCCATATCTACTATTTTAATTCTAGTAGAGTTAACAGCAGCAGCATCATGCAGTGGTGTTTGTGCCTGTTTTAAAATCTTATCTAACTGACCACGGTCGGATAAAAAATCCGATAAATTTTGATTACCTTTAAGTTGATTACATTCATGACAAGCGAGTGTTAAATTACTTACTCTATCGCTACCACCTCTAGATTTTGGAGCAATATGCTCTACCTCTAGTTGAACGGTTTTTTTACTACAGTAAGCGCACTCTCTGTTCCATTTTTCTAACAAATACTCTCGAACTTCATAACCAAACAAAGTACCTTGTTGATATTCAACACCATTAATTTCCGGGTTGTTTATTTTCTGCATGTCAAAGCGTACTTGTTCTATCTCGATTGCGACAATTGGACAATAGCGCGTCAAACGTTTTATCCAAGTTTCAACTGTTAACACTCGATGCATTAACGATGGAGGTAACCAACCAGGTTTTTTCTTTCTATCAAAACGTTTTTTGCGGTATCTCAAATTTCTTGAACGTCTACCATGTCTAAAACCTGACCTAGTTTGTAAATCAGATTTTATTTGGTTCCCACGATGCTGCAATTCTATGCGAAATACTATTTCATCATCACACTGGATAGCAAATCCCGTCCATTTTGAACCTGGGTCGATTTTCAAAATATACTCTTTAAGTGACGGATTTTCAACTTGAGTTTTCAAAACTATCACAAAAGGATAAGTCCGGAAAACAGAAGCTTTGTTTTGTGTAAGTAACTTTCTCGCACGGGCTGGATGCACCATGTTCAAAAAAGTTTTATCCGCATTTAAAACAAATACATGATTTGCTAGCATACGAAGTATTAATTTTTGGCAGTTACGCCGCTCTAAAATTAGGTAAAGTTTGCTTTGACAATGTTTAAGGTTTTTGTCACGTCTGACCAAGACAGTTCATGGATTTTGGTGTTTCGTCTTACTAAACTAGACAATGTTCAAAAATCCGAGCGCTTGGGACTAGCCGCATTTGACTGCATCCCATTAAACTTCTAGTACCCTTAAACGTAGTTAACCTACTCGTTAACTGAGTCTGGTGTAGCCGGGTAGGTTAATTCCTACCTTCCGTGACATTCATATTACTACGTTTCACGTCGAATTACTTCGCTTTAATGACTACTCTCTACAACAACACAACGAAAATCATATTATTAACCAAAAGTCGAGCCGTTCCAACCCCACATATAACCTTTCGCATCAGCAAACTCGATATATATACGGTCTTTGGGCACACCTAAAGCTTGGTTAATTTCTTCACAAAAATCTTGGCTCATTGCCTGTGTTTGCTCAGATTTCATGGCGCCCACACTCTTAACTT
>NZ_JBXXZH010000116.1:0-28435 GCF_059640475.1 Calothrix sp. CBUCES-K 9914 | reverse complement strand
CACAAAACCTATCGTTGACGCATGGGCGCCAACCTTAACTTGACACCAATGGCAAGGATGCCCGCTCCACAAGAAGAGGGTATTTTTATTTATGGGTGTTTAATCTTGCGGCTGCTTCATGTAATTTTTGGCTCAAACACAAACCCATCCCAACGCACGGTATAAGTAGAGAGAATAGGGGGACGGAGTAAAAGTAACGCGCTAGGGTTTTGCTTTTTGAAGTCAATTATTAAGGGTTTTACGTCGGACATGGTAGGTGGTGAGCAACTAATGCTAGATTATTACGAAAAATTAAATATATACGAAAACTCCGAATGATATATTGTATGGCCCACGTATGGCTTCAACAGAGACTGTGAAAAGTAAAAACAGGCTAAAAACCGGGCTGAAATTACTCCTAAGTTCGGGACTTTTAGCTTTGCTAGGTGGTGGTGCATGGTTGATTTATATTCAAAGTTCCGGTAAATGATCAAATGCTATCGCGTTACCAATGATGACCGCAGACCAAGAAAACATCGAAATTACAATTAATGAAAGTGGTGCTATGCAACTCGGAGAACAACGAGACCTGAAGTCCCCAGGGGAAGTTACGGTAGACAAAGTGTTGGTTAGGGTCGGAGATACAGTCCAAGCAGGACAACGGTTATTAGTTCTCCGTAATTCCCAGCAACAAAGTACCGTTGCAAATCAAGATTTGGCAATTCGCAAACAAAAGCAAATTCTCGCGCGCAGTCAGGAAAAAGTTGTAGAAGCTCAGGATAAGCTAGCGGTAGTACAACAAGAACTTAGGGAACCTGTTAAACAACAATTCGATATTCGTAAAGCAGAGCTAGAACTCGCGCGCAGTCGTGAAAAAATTACAGAAGCGCAAAAAAAGCTGACGACAGCACAACTTGAAGGTTCAGCCAGTAGAAACATCAGTACAAAAAAAACCACAGCTTAAGCTGGCGCTTGCTAATGTTGTATATCTAGTTATTGAAAATAATACAAATATTAAGAATGCGTATTTAGATAGAATTGCTCAAAAAGCTGATTTAGCAGTTGAAGAAGATAAATTTGTTCCTGATTTTACTCCTACAGTATCAGTAAATATTAATCAGCTAGGTAGAAATGGATTGACATCCGGTTCATTGGATACAAATCTTGGTGCCAAAGTAGTTATGAGAATTGCCACGGGTGCAGAAGTTACCTTTAACTGGACAGCAGATGCTCAAACTTCTAACTTAAATTCAAACCTAAATTCTAATTTCAGTAATTTTAATGTAAGTATTAATGATAATAGTTTACAGCAAAATTTTGAACTCAGATTAAGTCAACCATTATTAAGGAATGCTGGTACGCGCATTAATCAAGCTTCTATTGATGTAGCACGAATTATTGAAAAAGTGAATATAGAAAATTTAAAATCTACTTTGAATAATACCATTACAGAAGCGATTATTGCCTATCGAGAATTAATCCGCGCGCAAGAACGAGTTAAAATTGAGCAGTTGTCACTAAAAAATGCTCAAGACTCCTTGGAAATTAACCAAGCTTTGATTCAAGCAGGTAAACTGGCGCCTGTTGAGATTATTCAAAACCAAACAGATATAGCCAACCGCCAAGTTTCTTTATTATCTGCTCAAAATGAATTAGAATCACGAAGATTAGCTCTATTAGCTATTTTAGATATTGACAAAAACACAAATATTGAAGCTGAAACCATTCCTTTAGTCAAACCAGTAGCTTTAGATATTGATAAACTTAGGAATATTGCGCTTTCTACTCAACCCAGATACTTACAGGCACAATTTATTGTAGACCAAAGTAAACTAAGTTTAATGTTAGCTGAAGATAACAGACGTTGGGATTTAAATTTAAATGCTACCTTATTGAATAATTTAAATGAAGCTGTAGATGCTAGACTAGGTTTAAGTTTAGGTCATACCTTTGGAGATTTAACTTTAGAGCAGAGATTTAAGCGCGCGCAAGTTGATTTACGAAAGTCAGAAAACACATTAAAAGACTTACAAACAAAATTAGATATTGACTTACAAGACCAAGTACGAAACGTCAATTTAAGTTATAATCAGCTAGAACTCGCGCGGCAAGCAACTCAACTATCTCAAAAGCAACTTGAAATTGAGCAAGAAAAATTAAAATTAGGTAGAGGGTCTGGAGTTTTTCAATTGATTAGATTGCAGAACGAATTAGCTCAAACAAGGAATACAGAACTCAATGCCACAATTCAATATCTTAACGCTTTAACTAATTTAGACCAGTTTCTTGGTACAACTTTACAAACTTGGCAAGTCAAAGTTGAAAGATGATCCTCAACAGAGCGCGAATTTGGCTATTTAAAAATAATCATGATGATAGGTGGTCTAAATCAAGTGGGTCGCTCTCAACAAATTCTTTAGCTGTCATATCTTTACGGATATTGGTTCTCGTATCAATTGATATTCTCTCTGTGAACTCTGTGTCTCTATGGTAAAATATTTATTTTATTAGTATTTTAGATGGAACAGGCAGGGATGCCTATTCCACAAGAATGTATAGTAAATTTTTATTTTAAGATATGAGGGTAGGTTAATAATGGCAAAATCAACTCATTTTAAACAGTTTCGGTTGATGGCACAATATAATACGTGGGTAAATAATCAAATTTATGACCTTGTAGCATCATTAACTGAGGAAGAACGGCGCCGCAGTCTTGGAGCTTTTTTTGATTCGATTCATGGTACATTAAATCATATTCTTCTTACTGACCGAGTTTGGTTAGCACGGTTTGCCATTAATACTTGTCATCAGTTTAAATCTCTACAAGATGCAAAGCTAATTTTTGACGTTGAGTCTTTGGGGGAAGAATTATATAATGATTTTACGGAACTTTGTAATGAACGCGCGCAAACAGATAGTGTTATTGAAAGCTGGACGAGCGAATTAACTGATGAGACATTATCAGCGCGGATGAAATACTATAATGTATCTAAAACTATTGAACGAGAACATGCACTTTGGTTTGCGCTAACTCACTTTTTTAATCATCAAACACATCACCGCGCGCAAGTAACTACTTTGCTGCATCAGCTTGGTTATGATTATGGGATGACGGATTTTCTTTGTATGTATAATATTACTACGGATTTTGTTTAAATGCGTTGGGTTCCGTTCCTCCACCCAACCTAGGATTATTTAATAAGCGATGTAAGATTACCATTATCAGTGCTAGGGGTAAAAGTAATACGGGAATAATACCCAACCCGAAGCGCGCGGCAAACCATCCTAATATAGTTGGAATACCAGCGGCGCCCAAGGAAGCAACACTTGTAATAAATCCAATAGCTGCGGGTACTATTTGCGGTGATATTCGAGAAGGCATTAGCCATATTATCATTGGGAAAATTGCAGCTAGAGATAAACCCATTAATGGTAGGCTAAATAATTGCTGGGGTAACAACCACCAAGCAAGTACGCTGATTACTAACAAAGTCAAAGAAAAATCAAGCGCACGTGTGACGCCAAGATATTTTACTGCACGTCCTGTTAATAGTCTTCCTACAGTCAACCCAAACCAATAAGCGCTAACACTGTAACCAGCAAGAGTCACTGGTGTATTTCTTACTTTACTTTGAACACTAAAAGCCCAGTTACCTATCGAAGCTTCTACACCTACATATACAAATAGTAATAAGCCTGCTATTAAGACTTTTGGTGTTTTTAAAGCTGCAGTTAAATTTTCTCTACCATTAGTGTTTGATGCTTCAGCTTTTTTATTTAAGGGCTTATAGTTATTTACTACTGCCCAAAGCATTCCAAATATTGTTACACTTACTACTGCTGCGATAACTAAATAAGCTTGGCGCCAGTTTAAATTTATTGCCAGCAAAGTAGTTGCCACCCCAGGTCCGAGTAATGCTCCCACACCGTAAAAAGCATGGAGAATACCCATTAAATCAGCATTGTCTTGTTGTGCTATATAAGTATTAATGCCAGCATCGATTATTCCAATTCCTAATCCAAGTAACGTACCAGCAGCAACCATTACTAACCAATATGGTGAAAGTGCGTAAATAATGAGTGCTAGGGTCAAAGTCGTAGATGCTAACAATAACATGCGCGCGAGTCCAATACGACTACTTAAAAGACTACTAGAGAAAGCAGCAATAACATAACCCGTAACCTGGCTAATGAAGAGTAACGTAATAGTAGCAGCACTTAGATTATATGTTGCCTGAATATAAGGGATGAGAACTCCTAACCCTCCCTCAGCAATGCCAATAGCTATAAAAGCATAAAACGAAAGAGCAATGCCTACCCAAGCCTTATTTTTCAAATGATATGCCCCTAGTATATATATGTATATAATTCGTCCAAAATTTAAAACATAGTAGTTCGTGTCATTAAATTTGATGTGTTACTACAGATTTTGATCCCCCCTAGCCCCCCTTAATAAGGGGGAAACAAGAGCGGTTTTAAGCCCCCCTTATTAAGGGGGGTTGGGGGGATTTCATTTTACAACACACCAAAACTATTGAAACGAACCAATAGCTCAATTTTTTGTCTTACTTTTAAGTATATATTACTAGTCAATTTCAAAAAGGCATCCGCGCTGAGGTGAGATTTAACTTTTGTATAAAATATTATGACTAGTAAGGTGGGCAGTGCCCACCCAACGATACAGAAACGTATTTATCAATACGGTAGTAATATTGTAAACTCTGTGGCAACACCCACCTCAGATAAGCAAAGTAGCTGTCCTTGATGCTCTTGTACTATTTGATGACTTATCGATAACCCTAGACCAGTTCCTTGCCCAACGGGTTTTGTTGTAAAAAATGGGTCGAATATTTTTGATTGTATCTCTGGTTTGATTCCGGCACCATTATCTATAATACTAATTGCAATTTGATTATTTTCTTTTAAAGCAGTGCGTATCCAAATTGTCGGAGTATTTTTTGTTGTGCTTGCTAGTGCATCAATTGCATTATTTAATAGATGCATAAATACTTGGTTTAGTTCTCCTGCAAAGCAGTATACTTCTGGTAGATTTGCATATTCTTTGATGACTTGAATATTGCCTAATTTTTGATGTAATATCATTAAGGTGTTATCTAGCCCTTCGTGGATATTAACTGTTTTTCTTTGGGCTTCGTCAAGACGCGCGAAGTTCCTTAATGATAATACTATACTTTTAATACGTGCGGCACCGTTCTTCATTGAAGATAAAATTTGGGGTAAATCATCTTGAATAAAATCCAAATCAATTTCTTCGATAGTATCATTTATCTCAGCAACAGGTTTGGGATAGTTTTTTTGATATAGCTCAAGTAACTCAAAGAGCGATTGAGTGTAATCATGAGTATGAGTTAAGTTACCGTAAATAAAATTAATTGGATTATTAATTTCATGAGCAACACCTGCAACTAGTTGTCCTAAAGAAGACATTTTTTCACTTTGGATAAGTTTGATTTGAGTTTGGTGTAGTTCTTGCGTGCGTTCAGCAACACGGTTTTCTAAGGTTGTATAAAAACTGGCATTTAAAAGTGAAATAGCTGCTTGTGCTGCAATTACACTTAGTAGTTCAACTCTATCTTGTGTAAATGCTGCTTTAGTTAAGTTGTTTTCTAGATACAAAATACTTAGGAGGTTGCTTTGATGAATAACTGGAAAGATTAATATAGATAATGCTTGATTATCTTTTATATAAGCATCTGTATTAAAATTTTCTGAAGAAGTAGCATCATCTAATATTAAAGGTGTGAGAGTTCGTTGTACATAATCAATTAATGATAGTGGTAAAATGTTACATTTACTGATAGGCAGTGATTGTAATACTTCTACCTCGTCTAGTTCTGGTGTAAAAACAGCCTCTAAAAATAACTCTTCGCCATGTTTGGCAATATAACATACTTTTTGGGCGCCTGCATTTTCGTGTAATAAATGCACAAGTTTAGCAAGTAAATTGTTAAGAACGATTTCGCTAGAGAGAGTTTGAGATGCTTTAATTATAGTTGCCGCATCCAGCGATGAATAATTGTTAGAGTTGATAGTGCTAATTACGGTATTTGTAATTTGAGACCTTGGTTCTCTTTTGAAAGAAGTAAAATAAGGATAGCGAGACTCTAAATCTTTAACTTTAGCTGTTGCTCCCCATTGCTGATATGCATAATAAGCATCAGTCAAATACATTTTAGCGACTTTGGTATTACCAGACTCTAAGTAAAATTCACCTGCTAACTCCGAAGCTATCGCTTGCTCTTGTATATATCCATTTAGTTGTGCAAGTTCTATAGCACTGTTATATAACTTTCCTGCTTCCCAATTTTGACCTAAAATACGGCATTTTTCGGCTTCTACAAGCTCATATTTATGCTGGTTGTTAGCAGGACAATGAAAACTCCATATTTTCATTTTATCTTGGTTGGCTGTCACAGTAGCTAAATATTTTTCTTGTTCTTGAGCAGATACGTTTGGATAATGTTTAAGTAGTGCTAATGATTCATAAAATTTCTGCTGTACAACCATTATTGATCCACTGGCGCCTGACACGTATTTTTCAGCCAAACGCGAATACTCAACTGCTTGCTCAGATTGTTGGAATATACAAGCAAGCATTGACTTAGAAAAATAAACGCAAAATAATAAATAAAGTTGATTAGACTCAACCAATATTGGCAAAAATTCATATTCATTAAAACTTTCACCGACTAAATAACAACTATTTTGCTCGGCATCTTGATAGACATCTTGATAGACATCTTGTAAGTTCAAAGCTAACTGGCGCCATATTTTAAGAATACAACTAGAGAATTCCTGTTTAACAGATTCTGCATAAGCAATATATTTTTTATATTTCTCATCTACTGCTGAAACTGGTTCACCAATTAAAAAGCTGTAGATGCAAAAGTAGCTACTACTAACACATGCATATTCAATATCCCCAGTTTCTACACCAATATTAAAAGCTTCATGAAATGCATTAATGGTGACTTTACCATGCTCTTTCCAATGACGAGTAGTGGAGTTAAAAGCCATTAATATTTTACAGGCAAAAGCTTTTGCATTAAATTTATCTAAAATTTTCAGCCCTAATAAACCATACTTATACCCTAAGTCTATTTCGCCAAATATGATGCCAATTAAACCACAAATAACATAAGAATAAGCTGCGGCTTCAGAATTACCATAGCGTATACAAATATCCACCATTGTCAATACAATTTTCACAAGTAAATCTGGAGCTGTTTGATATGTGACAGCAGTTAAAGAGTTAAGTATTTTTAATACTGCTATTTGATGTGCATCTTGGATTGTTGGTAGATTTTCTAATTGTTCAAAATTAATATCTTTTCGCAATTCTTCAGCAAGCTTTACTTCCAACTCATTGAGTAAATTCATACCAATTTCTATTGCAACTTGTGGCAAGAATTGAGGATTACAAGATTGAATTTTTATTTCATGTACTTTAATTGTATCTAAGATATTCTTTGCATTAGCTAAAACAATTTCATATAATTGTTGTAAAATATCAAAATTAGTATTTAAATACTGAGACTCAATTAATTCTACGTATAGGTTTAACGTTAAATCATAGTGGGTTTGCCAACTGTTATCTGGTAGTAATTTTATGCCTGTATTTAAATACTCAACAGATGTATGATAAGCGTTGGCTATTTTAGCTTGACGACCAGCTAATAAATTAAGTTTAGCAATTTCTTCTTTTTCTAGTTGTGATGAAACTAAATTTACGCCGATATTTAAATGATTTACAATATCTAATATATGAGTTTCTAGTTTGGAAACAAAATGATTTAGTAACAGCTTACCAATTTTTAAATGTGTAGTTTGTTTTGATGATTCTGGTATTAGAGAATAAGCAGCTTGTTGAACTCTGTCGTGTAAAAATTTAAATTCTAACTCTATTTCATTACACCCCAGTTTTTGTTCTGACTCGTGATAAATCAACAGTAGATGTTCCGCAGGCGCCTGATTATCATAGTTTAATGGTAAGATTAATCCTTGTTGTAATGCTGGCCAAAGTAAATCAATAATATCAGATACAGATTTTTCGCTGACTGTTGCCAAAATATCTAATTTAAAACTGGCACCAATACAAGCAGCTAACTGCAATGCTGACTGAGTATTAGCAGGTAATTTATTGATGTATTTTGCCATTAACTCTAATATATCCAAGTTGGTAATGCCAACACTCTGAATTTGTTGCAGGCTCCACTTCCAACAGTTTAAACTAAAATTATACTTGATGAATCCTTCTTGATAAAGTGTTTTTAATAGCTGCCTTAAGAAAAAAGGATTACCTAATGTTTTATGATATAACAAAGATGCTAAATTATGAGTTATTGAATTGTCTGTAATGTTGAATGTCTCATTGACTAATTGCTGAACTTGAGAAAAATTTAATTTTTTTAAAGTAACTTGATTAACTGTAGTGCCTGCTTTTTGAATTTCTTCAACAGTTAGAATAAACGGATGTGTTGGACTAACTTCGTTGTCACGATAAGCAGTAATTAATAATAAATACTGGCTATTACTATCAGTCATTAATCGCTGCATTAACTTGAGCGTAGCAATATCTGCCCACTGCAAATCATCTAAAAATATAACCAGAGGATGCTCTTTTTGTGTAAAAACGCTTACAAATGCACAAAATACTTGATTAAAGCGGTTTTGCCTTTCTGTGGCGCCTAACTCAACAACAGGTGGTTGAACTCCTATAATTAACTCTAGTTCTGGAATTACATCTATAATTACCTGTCCATTTCTACCTAAAACTGCCAGTAATTTTTCTTTCCACAACTTTAATTGTGTGGTATTTTCGACTAATAACTGACGCATCAAAGATTGAAATGCCTGAATAACTGATGCATAAGGAACCCCACGTTGAAACTGGTCAAATTTTCCACTCAGGAAATAACCGCGTTGCCGTACAATTGGCTTGTGGACTTCATGTACTAATGAAGATTTACCAATACCAGAGTACCCTGCAACTAGCATTAGTTGACTTTCCCCAATACTTACCGAGTCAAAAGCAGCTAGTAGTGTTTCAACTTCTTTCTCCCTGCCATAAAGCTTTTGGGGAATATTCAATTGCGAAATACGGTCACTCTCCCCTGGTAAAAACTCTGTAATTTTACCAGTATTCTTGAACTCATCTAAACAACGCTCCAAATCTGCTAACAACCCTGCTGCACTTTGATATCGGTCTTCCGCATTTTTTGCCATTAGTTTATTAATAATCGCAGCTATCACTGATGGTACATTTGGATTAAAATCTAAAATACATGGCGCCTGTTTAGCTATATGACAATGTACTATTTCCAAAGCATCATCGCTTTGAAATGGTAACTTTCCTGCCAACATTTGATAGAATGTAACGCCCAAAGAGTAAAAATCGCTGCGATAATCTACCGAACGGTTCATGCGTCCGGTTTGTTCAGGAGAAATATATGCTAATGTTCCTTCCAACTTATTCGGACAAATTAACTGTGCTTCCTGACTTATACGTGAAGCGATGCTAAAGTCGGTAAGTTTAACGATTAAGTTTTCTGGGTTAATAATTATATTTGAAGGTTTAATATCTTTATGAATTATTTGGTGAGAGTGTAGTGATACCAAGCATTTCGTAAGTTGTACAGCAATGTCCAGAAACGATACAAATGATAATCGTTCTTTGGCAAGAAATGAGTGAATACTAATACCACCAAAATCCTCCAATACTAATATATGGTGAGGTGTTTGCTCTAAGCGCGCGACTTTAACAATTCCTTCGATATCAAGATTTTGGGTAATATTGTACTCATGCTTCAACCGAGTAATTTCCTCTAACGAAGGATACTCAGCTTTCAACACTTTGAGAATCACTTTTTCTGATTTTGACTGCAATACACCTCGATAAACGATTGTACTTAAACCATCATGAATTACTTCGGTTATTACGTAGCCAGGAACTTTTACACCAGATTGCATTATTTCACCTCAATGCTCTAAACTTAGTCCACTTAGTTATGTTTCCCTTCTTCTGAGGTGAGATTAAACTTTTGTATAAAAAATATATTGAAATTGCAGTACATCCAATTGTATATAAATAATGTACTATAAATATAGTTTTTAGTACCATTGTATGCAACAAGCACTGTAGCTAGAACAAAAATAATCAAAAGGAAATGGTCATAATTTAACTTACGACTTCTCTACATTTGGAACAATTCGGGGTGATGTTCAAGGACTACTAGTACAACCCGGAAGAACGTTAGCACTTGTTGGTGGAGATATAATTTTAGAGGGTGGAAATTTAAAAGCAGAGTCAGGAAGGGTTGAATTAGGAAGTGTTGCTTCTGGCTTAGTTAGTCTTGCTGAAAATGATTCTGGTTTGATTCTAGGATACTCAGGTATTGAAAATTTTGGTAATATTCTGCTTTCTCAAAAAGCTTCAGTTGATGCAAGTGGAGAGGGAGGAGGTTCTATCCAAGTGCAAAGTAGGCAGCTTTCTGTAATGGATGGTTCATCAATATTATCTATTACTAGTGGCGCCAAACCAGCAGGTAGTTTTATTGTTAATGCAACTGAGTCTGTAGAGTTGATTGGAGAATCAGTATAATATAGCAATATTAAATTGTAATAAACATATGTATTGGAAAATTACTGTATTGTTAGCTACAGTGTGGGTATTGCTATCAGGAATTGTAAAGGCGGAAGAAATAAACTATTGGTTGCCAGAAGATTTTAAAGTTTATGTTAAGGAAGATAGTGTAACTAAATGGAATACTTTTGGGTATGAAGAAAGACTTTTACCTACAGTAAATAAGTACCAAGAAAGCGATGGTGGTTATATTGCTTGTTATTCTCGCAACCTTGAAGGAAGTATTTATCCTGTAGGTAGCGGTATTTATGTGATGGGTCAAATTCGGCTTCAGGGAAAATATATTGAACGAATATTTCATCCAATTGGTTATGAGGGTCAAGATATAAGTATCGTCCATGAGTTTAAAGACTTGTGTAATCAGAATTTTCCTGCGTCGCGAGATGCTGGTTGGGCTGGTGGTGATACTGGTGGTTGGTTTGGAATTTGACCGGGTAGTTTTGGAATAAGGTAATTACGGAGGCGGGCAAGGATGCCCGCTCCACAAGAGGAAATTTACAGATTTATAAGTTTAATCTGTACTAATAAGTTTTTAATTTGTTAAGGCGCCTTTTTTTGGTAATTACAAAAACTATGATTCCTGCAATTAGAATGGCGGCACCACTCGAAGGTTCGGCAATTGAGGCATTTTTTAATGGATTGTTTGGTTTTGTTAAGTTTTCTTTGCCTGATTCTACTTTGCGGTCAAAACGGTCTTTCTGTGCTTCTGCTTCTTTTAGCTGGCGCCGTTGTTCGTCGTTTACTAAAACAATCATCGAAGAATAAGGCGTAACTATTTTAAACCTTTTCGCTAATTCGTGAATTGCATCAAGTTCTGTTAGTTGATCTAAGTTTTTCTCGCGACTTAAGCCTAATATTAGTTGTCTCGCTGCTAATGAGTCAAAATCATTGGATACTAGGGTGGAAGGAGTGGTTAATTTCTCCATGAACCAAGCGTAACCATCGATGACACTGACAACGGTGTTACCTAGAGTAGATTTTGTTGCCTGTCGATAAAGTACTTCAGAAATATCGGTAGATACACCTCCACCACTATTTTCTATCGCTTTGAGGGTGTTGTCGTCGTATGCTTTGGGAAGGGCGCCTAAATGCACCATCCATAATGGAGATGTAATTTTAGGAAGATTTTTCTTGTCGTCGGATAGTTCGTAACTACCTTCATCTGTCACTAACAAAATGCCATCATAACGGGTATCACCACGCAATTCGTCAAATTGTTGCAACATATCTTTAAGTTGCATGGCGCCGTAAAAGGTCATTTTGGCTGGTTTGAATTGATTGATATCATCAAGTCGCTTTGGTTCTGCTCCTGGGATGGATGTAATATATAAATCAGCATCGTTATCAGATAGTTGATTATTGGCGAAACCTTTACTTTTAAGCCAGTTGAAGGTTTTTTCTAATTCCTTGACGTGTACGTTCATACTGCGGGAAGTATCAAGGACAATCGCAAAACGCTGATTTTGGGGTAATTTGTAATCCTGTGGAGTTAAAGGTTTTGCTGTAATTTTGTAGTTATCTGTGGAAGCTAATAAAGTTGCTTCTTTTGTTTGTGGTTGAGGCGCCTTGCTTGCAGGTAGATATGCTTGTAACCAACCATCTATGTTTTGGTTGGCACCGTTAAAGTTACGTTTTGTTTGATTCGTCCAGAATATATTGCGCTTTTCGCCTAATTGTGGTAAAGCAAAACCTTTATCTTGTCGCATAACTTTATAAGTTAGCCAAAGATGCATTTCTTTAGGACGGTTAGGTTGAGACCTAATTTCTATTGCTGTTCTTTCAGGTGGTATCGGAAATGCACGTAAACGATAATGTCTTGGACCTACTTGTTCTAATAATGCTGGGTCAACTGGTCTTTCTCTCTGCACTTGCTGATTGTACACTTTTTGAGCGGCGCCACGAGGAGAAACTACATATTCAAAACGCTTTGATTTTTCTGCTGTATCCCCTAACCAAATTCCTGTAATTACTGCACTTTCTGGTAAAGAAAACGAGTAAAATACTTCTTGTACATCTCTGGTTTTGTTTTCGTAAACCTCATAAAGTTGAATATCTGCCCATTCACCTTGTTCTTTGACTGTAACTTCTTGCTCTCGTAACCACACTTTTCTCTGGTTAAGATTTAGTAAACCAGCTTTAGCTTCATCGAGGTTAGAAGTTGATTGTAAAGCGTGGTTAACCGCTTTCTGTTCACCTTTTTGTATCGGTGTGTCAAAAAATTGAGCGTAAAGCTTTTCTGCTTTTTCGATGTCACTCTCTGTACCTTTGTACAAGAATGGTGACATCAATTGGTTGTATAAATTCTGAAGATTTTTACTAATTACTGGTGAACCAGTCATATGGGAATACATTGCTTCAATGTGGTTATTATCCTTAACGCTGCTGAGGTAGCGATAGTTGGATAAATAAGCATTTGTCAATCCAGAACGTATCGTTTCTGATTTTGCAAGTAATGCTTGACGGTTACTATCTGTTTTTGGGGTATTTGCTAGTAATGAGAACGCTTGAACTTGTGGCTGTTGTTGAAATGAGAAGAAAAGAGTTAGGGTGAAGACTGAAACTCCTAGTAATCCAGCGAATGCCTTTTTTTGTCCGTACTGTGCAGCAAAAGCTTTTAATATACTGATTCCGGATACAGTATATAAATATGTTAGCATAGATGGCATTGCCACAAACAACGAACAAGTTAAACCAAATAGTATTAAACTTGAAGGTATCCACCCGAAAATAACCAAACCTGGAGAGTATGTAAATGCGTTCCAAAGGTCAATAGCCCACTGAAATTTAAGGAATGATACTATCGACCAAGCTGCTACAGGTAATGCGTAAAAACACAGTATGGCGCCAGCATAGATACCAAAAAATAGCATTAAACTATGTGCCAGCATTTGCAGCCATGCAAGACTACGTTTTTCACTTGCATAACCATATAGCATTTGCATAGCAAATGCAGAAATACAAATTCCGACACTAAGCAAAATCTGGATGCTAGCAGGGGTAAGTTCTCGGAATATAAATAGCCGTAACACACACAGCAGAACTAAAGGCGCCTCTACACCATAAAATAATCGCAATAGTTCTCTAGGTTGTTTAATAAACTTATAGGCGCCAACGACCGTACAAGCTAAAGGCACTACGAATAATGTGGCTAAGGAGATAAAAAACTCGAAGGGAATTTGTCCTTCAACAGTAGCGGTGATTAGCGATATACCAATAATTGGCAAAATGCCTAGGTAGACGATTGAAAGAAATATTAGGTTCCAGCCCCAAAAGATAACGTAAGATATAACATTTAGTAGAAGATTTAAAGGGGTTTTCATATTTGGGTTTTCATTCTTTGAATATGTCACTAAGATTTCCAACGCGCTTTTTAGTTGGCGGGAATCTAATTTTTCGTCTTCTGGAATCTGTCTATGTTATTGTTCCCATATTTCTAATGGCAATAACAGATACATTAGAGACTCATTCAATTCCTGAAAATAACCTAAATCTTTATATTAGAACACGTAGGATAGGCGTCTCGCCTGTCCTACAATTATACGAACAAACGAGACTACAGAACCTTAGCTCTCCAAAAACGCGCGTATTAACATCTTAAATTAGGATTAGAAGAAGTAAAAATCGGCGCCAAACCCTCAGAAAAGCTGCTGAAATTGAGATGGCGCTTCTTAATACTGGTGTAGTTAAAGAAGTTGTTGTCACCGCGCGCGATAAGGAGTCTGGAGATAAATGTTTAGTTGCGTATGTTGTACTAGCAGAAAATAAAGCGATTACAGCTAATGAACTACGAGTGCAAATACAAGATAAACTAATCGTCGCGTAGGATAGGCGTCTCGCCTGTCCTACAAAATCTAAAAATTTAAAAACCAAAAGCTAAAGCATCAACCATATATTTACTCTTTTCGCGTCCAACTTCTAAATAAATTTCCAATAATTCCTCATAAGCGCTTTCTCCCCCTATAATACTCCAAAACTCATTACCAACAATAACAGCTTCATTAAAAGGTATATATTGTAATGCCATTGAATGTTTATAACTAGTCCTGGTTGCACCATAAGGATTATAAGGCATAGCATAATACGTTTTGAGATTCTGACGATTTTTATCTCGCAACAAATGAAATCTTAAAAGACGTTGTGTAACTTCTAAGCATTGTCCTTTATTTGGTTTAGGAGATTTGATTTCAAATAAAAGTTCTTTGCCATCTCTAGTAAGGATATACAAATCAGCACGAACTTTCTTTGTCGCTAGGTCATCAATACGTTGTGCATTTAATACTGCTGTTATCATCTCTTCTAAAGAGGGTTTAGATTTTCCTGCTTTAGCCACAGATTCATAATATTCTTTCTGACGTTCGGCTTCTGCAAAAGCTGCAAGACTCACTTCTTCTTCAATATCGTAACTACGGCGCGCATCTTGATGATGTTCCAAAGCTATTAAACGCGCGCACTCTTCAAAAGAATTACCTAATCTTGTACTTAACCCACGCTCAAATTCATTAATTCGTATAATTTCTGGTGGAATTAATGCTGCTTAAAATGGCTTTAATCCCCCTTTTGATGAAACCCGCGATAAATATTCTTCTGCTGTGCTTGGCTTAATAATTTCACGGTCTTTATATGCATCTATAAGTCCTTGAAGGAATCCCTCCAAATAACCTTTAATTAATTCTCGTGTCTTTGTACTAATAGATGTCATATTTATATAATTATAAAATTATTTGTATTAGTTCTTTTGCTATATGGTAGACGACAGGTACTGAAACAGCATTTCCAAACTGATGCTTTGCTGTAGATTCATTATTATTTATCTGAAACCATTCAGGAAAACCTTGTAATTTTGCATAATCTTGTGCTGTCAATGGTTTGAATTTTTTAGGTTGGTAAATTTCTTTAATAAATTTTTGCTTAAATGCTTCTGGCTTTTGACATTCTATAGAAATTGTAGCCACAAAATCCCTAGTTCCTGTTGCGGTTAAAGTTCCTATTGCATATGCATGAGGTAGGTAAATTTTGGATATATTATTAATTCCTGAAGAAATTTTAGAATTAACAAAATCATATCCTTGATCTTCAACGTATTTGAGAATCTCTTTTGAAACTAAACTATTAATTTCTTCCTGTTTCAAATCAGGGATTAATTGTTCTAAAACTTTCAAACTTAAAGGGTTTCCATCTTTGGGTCCATAATTTTTTTTCCTTCTATTCCTAAGAATAGTTTTACAAATCAATTTTTCTTTACTACTAGTTTCGATTAAATCCCAAGAGTGAATAGTTGTATGTCCATCTCGAATATCAGCAAATGTAAAAAAATCATTGAGTTCGTAGATTTTCTGAAATCTGTTTCTGGAAGCAGGTATCCTCCTATCCTCAAATAAAATATCTGAAGTAAATTTCTTTTTGATAAAATTACTGCGCTCAATACCTGGAATAACATCATAGAGCTTTAGCTGCTTTCTTAAAGGTTTGGGAAATGCAAAACTCCAGGCATTTTCAATATCGTTTCTTATACCAATAATAAATATTCTGTCCCTATCTTGTGGCAAGCCAAAATCATAGGAATTTAAAACTTGATATTTAACTATATAGCCAGCTTGTGTAAGATTAGTTATAATATAGCTTAAACTATATAGCTCGATTTCTAGGTTCTGTTAAACCTTTGACGTTTTCAAATATAAATGCTTTTGGTTGATTTTCTTTAACTAGCTTAAAAACATTAAACCAAAGTTTTCCTCTTGGGTCGTTCAAACCTAGTAATTTACCTGCTATTGACCACGGTTGGCAAGGTACTCCACCAACTAATACATCGATTTCTTCAAAGGGTAATTTGTCAAAATTTGTGATATCTCCTAAAGAAATTTCTTCAGAACTACTTTTTATAAAATTATTTTGATAAGTTTTAATAGCTTCTTTATCTATCTCTGAATATCCTAAACATTGCCCTCCTAATTCTTCCAGAGGAATTCTAAATCCACCTATACCAGCAAATAAGTCTACAAAAGTAAATTTAGAAGCACATATCTTTATATTAGTTGGTTGAAATAATTGGAATAATTCTAGTTGTTGAGCATAAATACCTGTTTCCATTTTATTACTGTCGGCGCCACTATATTATTTAGAAAATATAAAACGAATTATAGAATAAGATAGCCGATTTTGGGAATGTATTACAATAATTTAACATGCTACATAGTTCTTCGGTGATTCACGGTGCCCAATATTACGTAAATTACTGCTATGTGTCAGTAAGATAAAGAACTTTTTACCACGGAACAGAGAACACAGAGAACACAGAGAACACAGAGAACACAGAGAACACAGAGAACACAGAGAGTCACTCAAAATTCTCTTGTGGGATGGGCATCCTTGCCCGTCGCTTATAAGTAAAACAAGTTACAATAATTATCAACACTTCTCTTTTAATCAGGAAAAGTTAAAAATGCCTTTTAGCAGTTATAAAAGTATCAGTGCTGTTGCTAAAGAGTTTATTATTAAATACGCCAGAAAAGATTTTATTATTGAAACCGATTTTACAATTAGTCAAACTTTCAGAGACGAACTAGATTTAACATTTAATGAAAGCGTATTTGATAATTCAGAAAGCGCTATTTGTGAGAATATAATTTACCCAGTTTTAAGAGAGGTATGGAAGTTATACCGCAGTAAGTTTTTGTTGTGGAGCCACCAATCATTAGTTTATGACGAGAAACTCTGTGGTGTCCCAGATTATATTTTGGCAAAACGCTCACCCCTTGGAACAGTAGTTTTTGATAAACCATATATTGTTCTAGTTGAAGCCAAGAAAGAAAGTGATTTTACCGAGGGTTGGGGTCAATGTTTGGCGGAAATGATAGCCGCACAAAGACTAAATACTGAACCAGATGTAATGACAAATATATTTGGTATCGTTTCTAATGGCGCCGTCTGGCAATTTGGTAAACTAAACTCAAATCTTTTTACCCAGAATAAAACTTTCTACACAATTCAGGAATTGGAGCGGTTGTTTGCTGCGATTAATTATATTTTTAAAGAGTGTGAGTTGCAATTAGATAAACAATCGTAGGGTGGGCAGTGCCCACCTAGCCCTGTCAAGGTGGCAAAAGTTGCACATATTCCTTTCGTGAGATAATTATCTACGGCGCCCGCGTAGCGGGCGCCGAGCGACAACTTGAGGGAGGGCTGACTTTATGCTGGGTGCAATTTTTGAGCGGTTTGTAGAAGAAAGTCCAATAAGTGTTATGGTTCGAGGGTTGATGGAGCAAGTATTGGCGCCTGAAAAAATCAATCAAATATTTGAAACAAACGCTCAAACCCAGTATACGCGAGAGTTGTTGTTTTCCAGTGTCGTAGATTTGCTCTCGTTTGGTTGTATGCGGAATTCATCCATCTGTGAACGCAGCGTATAGAGCCAAAGCCCAACAATTAAATGTTAGTAGAACAGCTGTATACGACAAATTAAATCGAGTTGATACGGATGTCAGCGCTGCAATTGTCCGCGAAACAGGAATGTCGATGGCATCGTTAATTGAATTGATTGGAGGACAATCACCCTCGTTATTGGCGCCATATAAAATTCGAGTAATAGATGGTAATTGTTTAGAAGGAACCGACCATCGCCTTGAAGTACTCAGAAATATTGGAGCAGTCGCGCTACCGGGAAAATCTCTTGTCATACTTGACCCAGAGTTAAGATTAGCAATTAATGTTTTTCCTTGTGAGGATGGTCACGCACAAGAACGGTCATTATTTAATCAAGTTTTGCCAACAGTGAATGCGGGAGAACTATGGATTGGAGACCGTTGCATGTGTACATTGGGTTTTTTATTTGGTGTTACTAAGCGTGGGTCAAATTTTGTTATACGTGAACATAAAAGTATGCCGCAAGAGGTAGTAAGTACTCTACGCCGAAAAGGTAAAACCGACACGGGGGAACTATTTGAGCAAATGGTTCGTCTAACTTATCAAGGAGAATCAGTACTTGTAAGACGAATTCTTTTAAAACTATTTAAACCAACCCGTAATGGAGAATCAGAGATAGCTATTCTAACGATGCTACCAGTTAGCGAAGCTAAAACCGATATCGTCGCACAACTTTACCGTGGGCGCCGAAGTGTTGAAAATTTATTCCAAGATGTAACTCAAAATTACGAATGTGAAATTCAGACTTTGGGCTACCCGAAAGCTGCATTATTCTCTTTTTGTTTAGCATTAGTTACGTACAATATTTTGGCAACTGTTCGTGCAGTTTTAGCATCGGTACATGGTGTTGGTAAAGTTGAGGCTGGTCTCTCTGATTATTATATGGCAGAAGAGGTTCAAGGAACTTATAGAGGTATGATGATTGCCATTCCTCCAGAAAATTGGAGTATTTTTTCTGAACTCAACATTGAACAGCTTGCTTCAGTTTTAGTTGATTTGGCTACGCGCGTTCGTTTAAGTTCATTTCTTAAACAACCGCGCGCGCCCAAGAAAAAGAAAGACCCTCCAATTTGTGACCCACGCCATCGACATGTCGCCACTGCAAGGCTTTTAGCCGATGCCAAAAAGTCACCTTGACAGGGCTAGCAATGCACACCCTACGTGTGATAAAAAAAAGTGATTATATATACATTTATTTCCTGCGTGCTGATTTGGCACTGGCGCCATGTGTAAATAGGCGTTTCGGCGTGAGTTGGTGCGTGACGCTACAAGTCTATAACTACGTTGAAGTTTTTTCGTAGCGTCACGCACCCTACAATTAATGTTAAATGTCAATATACTTATGTTACATTAACAAAAATCATATATCTAACTTTAGAGAGAAGGCACATTACTATCGAAAGAATTGATACATCTACCAAAAAAATATTCATGTAATGGCTACAGAATATCTAGTATTGTTGGATTAATACAAAATACGAATTCAACATCTTAAATTTTATTTTATTCTGATTGGTAAGCTTACTAGAGTGAGCATTTACTATTGACAATTATGTAATACTTTTGAATTGCATAATACTTGTGTTTAAGTTTAAATGTTTGAAGCTAATATCAAAACGATTAATATGTACTTGTTGCAAAACGTGTCAAATGCTTATAAGTTAAAATAGTTGATGTAAGAAGTGACTATTGGCTGAGAGCAAGTGACGAACTAGTAATCTAAGAAAATTGCTCATGATTGATACTTTTTCTTACATAACAGATGGTGGTGTTAGCGTTTCGCGCTCGATCACCGAAGTTAAAATGGACAGCGCACTTGATGATATACTTTTTCATCTAGATTCACATCGTGGTGGGTTACTTAATAGTAGTTATGAATACCCAGGTCGATATAAACGATGGGCAATTGGTTTTGTTAATCCACCTTTGGAGTTGGTAACACGGGAAACAAGCTTCACTTTCACAGCGTTGAATGAAAGGGGTGAAGTTTTACTCCCACTGCTTTACGAACATTTATCAGCGCATGAGCAGTTATGCGAAGTTGTTCAAACTAATAACTATATTACTGGAAGTATTAAGGCTGCAACTAGCACCTTTTCAGAAGAGGAGCGTAGTAAGCAACCCTCGGCGTTTAGTGTGATCCGCTCTGTTTTACATGTATTAGCTAGTGATGATGATGAGCATTTAGGGCTTTATGGCGCCTTTGGTTATGATTTAGTTTTGCAGTTTGAACCAATTGAGCAGCGTTTGCAACGTCCAGAAGACCAACGTGATTTAGTATTGTTTTTACCTGATGAGCTTGTAATAGTTGATTATTATCAGCAAAAAGCGTATCGGATAGAGTATGAATTTGAAGTCAACGAGCGCAGTACAAATGGAATGGCGCGCGTGGGTGAGTCGATTAATTATCGTGGTCAAAATAATCAAGTAACGTCTAAGGCAGACCATGCACCAGGAGAATATGCTTCTCTAGTAAATGTCGCGCTTGATTATTTTAAACGTGGCGATTTGTTTGAAGTTGTTCCTAGTCAAAGCTTTTTTGAAAATTG
Source organism: Calothrix sp. CBUCES-K 9914 (assembly GCF_059640475.1). Taxonomy (NCBI): domain Bacteria; kingdom Bacillati; phylum Cyanobacteriota; class Cyanophyceae; order Nostocales; family Calotrichaceae; genus Calothrix; species Calothrix sp. CBUCES-K 9914. The sequence continues at coordinate 7,825 of NZ_JBXXZH010000116.1, read as the reverse complement.
TGACGAGTTACCAAGTAAATTATTTCAAACTTTAAAGCAAATTAACCCCAGTCCCTACGGGTTTGTATTTAATCTTGGAGACGAATATTTAATTGGCGCCTCTCCAGAAATGTTTGTGCGAGTTGAAGGCAGGCGCGTCGAAACTTGTCCTATCAGTGGTACTATTACACGAGGGCAAGATGCGATTGATGATGCCGACCAAATTCGTCAGCTACTCAACTCGTTTAAAGATGAGTCCGAGCTAACAATGTGTACTGACGTTGACCGTAACGACAAGTCACGCATTTGTGAACCTGGTTCAGTACGAGTTATTGGTCGGCGCCAAATCGAATTGTACAGCCATTTGATTCATACTGTAGACCATGTTGAAGGTATATTGCGTCCAGAATTTGACGCTTTAGACGCATTTTTGACGCACACTTGGGCTGTAACAGTAACCGGCGCCCCAAAACGCTGGGCAATGCAATTTATTGAACAGTACGAACGCAGCGCTAGACGCTGGTATGGTGGTGCCGTTGGTTATTTAAACTTTAATGGTAACTTCAACACTGGGTTAATTTTGCGAACAATTAGATTAAAAGATACTGTCGCAGAAGTTAGAGTTGGCGCCACAATACTTTATGACTCAATACCGCAAGCCGAAGAACAGGAGACAATAACCAAGGCAGCGGCATTATTTGAAACAATACGCCGTTGTAAGCAAAAAGATGTTTTGGTCAAACCAAAAGCAATCAATACAACTTTGCCTAGTTTAATTGACTCCATAGCTGATGTTGAACCAGGTAAACGTATCTTATTAATTGACTACGAAGACTCATTTGTCCATACGCTTGCAAACTATATTCGCTGCTGCGGCGCCACCGTTAAAACCCTACGACACGGCTTTAGTGAATCAGTTTTCGATAGCGAACGTCCAGATTTGGTAGTATTATCTCCAGGACCTGGCAGACCGAGCGATTTTAAAGTTCCCGAAACAGTACGCGCATGTATAAGACGCAACATTCCAATATTCGGAGTTTGTTTAGGGCTGCAAAGTATAGTTGAAGGATTAGGAGGAGAACTAGGAGTTTTAGATTACCCACAACATGGTAAACCTTCACAAATAATAATAAAAGATAGCAGTAGCACGTTATTCAAAGGTTTGCCAGAAAAGTTTTCTGTTGGTCGCTATCACTCATTATATGCATTACCAGAAAAGCTACCATCGGAACTTCGGGTAACAGCAGTAACTGAAGATGATGTGATTATGGCAATTGAACATCAATCATTACCCATCACAGCAGTGCAGTTTCATCCTGAATCAATAATGACGCTAGCAGGCGACGTGGGTTTAGCAATTATTAAGAATGTAGTAGCTAAATATACACAATCTAAACAGCCGTTAGTTATTTCATAAGGTTCCCATGAAACTAGATACCCGTAAAAGTCATATTCTTGAAGAAATTGTGTTGCATAAAGTAAAAGAAGTAGCACAAATACAATCCTCACTGTCATTAACTTCTTTGCAACAACAATTAAATGTCAATCCACCTCAAGGAACGCGGAATTTCCTTTTAGCATTACAGCAAAGTTCTTATCGACCAAGTTTGATTGCTGAAGTAAAAAAAGCTTCACCAAGTCGGGGAATAATCAAAGAAAACTTTGACCCTGTAGCAATTGCGCGCGCGTATGAACGTAGTGGTGCAGCTTGCATCTCCGTTCTCACTGACCAAAAGTTCTTTCAAGGTAGCTTTGACAACCTTCGTAATATTCGCGCAGCAGTCGAAATACCTTTACTGTGCAAAGAATTTATTATTGACCCCTACCAAATCTACTTTGCACGAAACAATGGTGCAGATGCAGTATTGCTCATCGCTGCCATTTTAAAAGACTCCGAACTTCAAGCATTTTCTTCAATGATTTACAGTTTAGGAATGACAGCATTAGTTGAAGTACATACTCTAGAAGAACTCGACCGTGTGCTTAAAATTGATGGGATATCTTTAATTGGCATCAACAACCGTAATTTAGATAACTTCACCGTCGATATTCACATAACCCAACAACTACTACAACAGAGAAAGCAACAAATACAAAACTCGAACATAACCTTCGTTAGCGAATCCGGTTTATATACATCAGCCGATTTATCTTTAGTGGCAGAGGCAGGTGCCCGTGCAGTTTTGGTAGGAGAGTCACTAGTTAAACAAGACAACATCGAACAAGCAGTACAAAATTTATTAAACAGTGCGCGCGTGTAGAGACGCGTAAACCGGAGGTTTTCCCGAAGGGATTAATCGTGTCTCTATAAATACGTTAAGAAAATCTCTAAAATCTAAAATCAATATGGCTTGCATATCTGAACGCTTTCAAATTCTCAGAAACCGCAATCAATGCGCGCTAATTCCTTTTATTACTGCGGGCGATCCCGATTTAGAAACTACTGCTGCTGCACTCCGTATTTTAGATAGAAACGGTGCAGATTTCATCGAGTTAGGTGTTCCCTATTCTGACCCTCTTGCTGATGGCCCTGTAATTCAAGCAGCAGCGACGCGCGCGCTACAACGAGGAACAAAATTAGAGCAAGTTTTAGAAATGCTAGCATCCGTTAGCCCTAGCTTGCAGGCACCGATAATTTTATTTACATACTATAATCCCATTTTGAATTTGGGTATTCAGTCATTTTTGGCAGAAGTTGCAAGTGTTGGTGTCAAGGGTTTAGTTGTTCCAGATTTACCACTTGAAGAAGCTTCGCAGTTAATTGAGACGGGTAAAGAGTTTGGAATTGAGATCATTTTACTAGTGGCGCCTACCAGTTCTAAAGAAAGAATAGAGGCGATAGCACAACAGTCACAAGGATTTATTTATTTGGTCAGTGTGACAGGTGTAACAGGAATGCGAAACCAAATTCAAGACCGAGTGCAAAACTTACTTCAGGATATGCGAAGTGTAACTGATAAACCTATCGGTGTTGGCTTTGGTATCTCTGGCACAGAACAAGCTCGTCAAGTAACTGAGTGGGGTGCAGACGCTGTAATTGTTGGTAGCGCTTTTGTCAAACGACTTGCACATTCCACTTCCTCTGAAGGACTTCAAGCTGTCGAAGAACTTTGTTGCGAACTCAAAAATGCTATTTCTTCTACTAAATTGGAACAAGTTGCTGTTGCTAAGTAAGGACGCTTCGATTAACACGCACATAACATGCACAGGCGGGACGCCTATGCTACAAAAATTTATATAGGACTTAAAACTGTGGTTAGTACTCCAGATATTCAAAGTCAATTCACATCTGAACAACTTCCTGACTCGCTCGGTAGATTTGGGAAATTCGGTGGTAAATACGTTCCCGAAACTTTAATGCCTGCGCTTGCGGAATTGGAAACTGCATTTTATCAGTATCGCAATGACCCTGACTTTCAAGCCGAACTGCAAAATCTACTTCGTGACTACGTTGGTAGACCAAACCCCTTGTATTTTGCTGAACGTCTCACCGCAAATTACGCTCGACCCGATGGTATAGGGCCGCAAATCTATCTAAAGCGTGAGGATTTAAATCATACAGGCGCCCATAAAATAAATAATGCGTTGGCACAAGTGTTACTAGCTAAACGCATGGGTAAACAAAGAATTATTGCAGAAACAGGGGCAGGACAGCACGGTGTTGCAACCGCTACAGTCTGCGCGCGTTTCGGTCTTGATTGCGTCATTTATATGGGCGTTCATGACATGGAACGACAAGCCCTTAATGTGTTTCGGATGCGGTTGATGGGCGCCGAGGTGCGTCCAGTAGAAGCTGGTACTGGAACGCTTAAGGATGCAACATCGGAAGCGATACGCGATTGGGTGACGAACGTTGAAACTACACATTACATCTTAGGTTCAGTTGCAGGTCCCCATCCTTATCCAATGATAGTACGCGACTTCCATGCTGTAATTGGCAAGGAAACGCGCGTTCAGTCTCAGGAAAAATGGGGTGGATTACCTGATATCTTGCTTGCTTGTGTAGGTGGTGGTTCTAACGCAATTGGATTATTTACTGAATTCGTTAATGAATCTACAGTACGTATAATTGGTGTTGAAGCTGCTGGTGAAGGAGTTGACACAGATAAACATGCTGCGACTCTAACATATGGACGTGTAGGAGTTTTGCATGGTGCAATGAGTTACCTTTTGCAAGATGACGACGGTCAGGTAATTGAAGCACACTCGATTAGTGCTGGTTTAGATTATCCTGGTGTTGGCCCCGAACATAGCTATTTGAAAGAAATTGGGCGAGTTGAATATTACAGTATTACTGATGAAGAAGCTTTAGCAGCATTCCAACTTCTCTCTAAACTTGAGGGTATTATTCCGGCTTTGGAAACTTCCCATGCTATTGCTTATTTAGAAAAGCTCTGCCCGAAACTCGAAGGTAGCCCACGCATTGTAATTAATTGCTCCGGTAGAGGGGACAAAGATGTACAGACTGTAGCTAAAGTTTTGAATATTTAATTCTTATCTCTGTGAACTCTCGCGGTTTCTGTGGTGAAAGAGAGATATCAAGTGATTCTTTCTTTGCGTTCTTTGTGCCCTTTGTGGTTCGTTATTCTTACACACTAAAATGTAAGATACAGACTATAAAAAATTAAGAGTTGGTGCGTGAAGCTAGTAGATTATTCGCTTCGTTTTGGGTTTGTTAGTAGCTTCACGCACCCTACGTAATCCAAAATCCATTCATTGTCGAAGACAAATTTAGAATCCAAAATCTTATGTTAGTAGTACTCAAATCTGGTATTCCAGCAGTTGAAATTGACTATATCACTGAAGAAGTTCGCTCTTCTTTAAACGTTTCAGTTGAGAAAAGTGTCGGAAAGCATAAAATTGTGTTGGGACTTATTGGTGATACTGCCACTGTTGACCCATGTCACATCCAAAAAATTAGCCCTTGGATTGAACAAGTGTTTCATATTGAAAAAGCATTCAAGCGCGCGAGTCGTGAATTCCGTTACGGTGAAGCGAGTGAAGTTGTTGTTCCAACTCCTAACGGTAATGTTTATTTTGGCGAAAACCATCCTGTTGTTTTGGTAGCGGGACCTTGTTCGGTTGAAAACGAAGAAATGATTGTTGAAACTGCAAGAAGAGTCAAAGCTGGAGGAGCGAAGTTTTTACGTGGAGGCGCCTTCAAGCCTCGCACTTCACCATATGCATTCCAAGGACATGGAGAAAGTGCGCTGGAACTATTAGCAACCGCGCGTAAAGCTACAGGTTTAGGCATCATTACCGAAGTCATGGACACTGCTGATTTACCAGCCATTGCAAGAGTTGCGGACATTATACAAGTCGGCGCGCGCAACATGCAAAACTTCTCGCTGCTTAAAAAAGTTGGTGCCCAAGATAAACCAGTGTTACTAAAACGCGGTTTATCTGCCACAATTGATGAATGGTTGATGTCAGCAGAATATATTCTTGCAGCAGGAAACCCGAATGTAATTTTCTGCGAGCGCGGAATTAGAACATGTGATGATAAATATACCCGCAATATATTGGATTTATCAGCAATTCCCGTATTGCGTCAGTTGACACACCTGCCAATTATGATAGACCCTAGCCATGCAACAGGTAAATCCGAATTAGTTGCACCAATGGCAAAAGCAGCTATAGCAGCAGGCGCCGATTCGTTAATGATTGAAGTACATCCTAACCCAGCAAAAGCACTATCTGATGGTCCTCAATCTCTAACTCCTGACAGTTTTGATAAGCTGATTAAGGAAATTTCAGTTTTTGGTAAAGCAGTTGATCGTTGGGAACAGCCAACTCAAATACCAGCATTGGTGTAATAAGTATAAATTAGATATAAATTAGGAATTGTTAGTTTCGTCTTCCCATTAATAGCAAATAAATGCATTACTAAAAGCTTGACCTCACCATAAGAGGCTGCGCTTTTTGTGATGCATTTTTTCTAAGTATCTCCAGACGAAGCTCGAAGGGCGATAATAATCCATTACAATCTCTAAAAAAATGATAGGTATATCAAAATATATTTCATTGTAATCATAATGTATATAGATTAAATTTTTTATGGGATGGTAGCGAATGTTACTGTTTAATGTTAGTAAATCAAAAGCTATTTAGACGCAGCATAATCACTTATAGCCCTAATGATGCTAATAATTTCTAACTAAATAACTTGAGTAAAGAATAAACAAAGCACGAAAGTTACAGGGCAGACTTAATTTTGTGTATTTGATGTTGGTGTGTTTTCAAACTTTTCTAACTTGAAACAAAAGGATGAATGTTGTGGCAATAACCGACAATCTTAGTAACAGCAATCCAATAACTGGTATCAATTCGACCACTAGTTTCGGTGGCGCCGGAAGCTCATTTGGTGGTAGCGGAAATCCATTTGGAAGTGGCGGCTTCGATGGCGCCAGTTCAATTGGCGGCTTTGGCGGTCGTAGCAGTTCATCTGGTGGCTTTGGTGGCTTCGGAGGCGGTAACTCTGGCGGAGGTGCTGGTGGCTTTGGTGGAGTTGGTGGCTTCGGAGGCGGTAACTCTGGCGGAGGTGCTGGTGGCTTCGGTGGAGGCGGTAACTCTGGCGGAGGCGCTGGTGGCTTCGGAGGCGGTTCCGGTGGTAGCGGTGGCGGTAGCACGGGTATCCCAGACTTGAGTCAAAGCCCTTTCGGTTCTTTGCTTAATTTACCAGGTGTAGATGGAGCAGAAGATATATTTGGCAATGTTGGTATTCCCGGTCAAAACCCTTTGAGCAACAGTAGTTCGACAGGTGGCGGAAGCCCAATTGGTAGTGGTGGCTCGACAGGTGGCGGCAGTAGTCAGTTTGGTGGTAACGCAGCTAGTGGTGCTGCTGCTGTATTCGATCGCTTGGGTAGCAACAACCCATTCGGAGGTGCCACTGGAGGCGGCAGTAATGCGGGTGGTGGTGCCTCAACGGGTAGTCCTTTTCAAAACTTTGGCAACCCAAATGCGCCTGATAACCCATTTCTTCAAGCGTTTGCTGGCAGTGGCAACCCCTGGAGACCATTACAAAATGTAGGCAATCCAACAGCTAATTCATCTGGTGGCAGCGGCAACCCATTGGGTGGCGGTAATACGTTTGCAGGCGGTGGTAGCCCAATCCAGCAATCACCTTCTGATAGTCCCAGTGTTACAGGTATTAGTAATTCGGCAAGTCCAATTTCAAGTGGTGACACAGCTACAAGTGGCGATACCGATAATGACCAATTTAGTAGTGACTTGACTAACTACATCAAAAACTATCTACAAAATGGTGGCAGTTACTTAGGAATATCTAGTTTGGTAAGCAATGCTGTTGGCAGCCGAGTTGGTTCAACAACAGGAACAGGTAGCGGCACTACAGATGGCGGTAGCTCCTTTGGTGGTGGCAATCCATTCGCAGGTGGCGGTAGCTCCTTTGGTGGCGGCAACCCATTTGTAAGTGGCGGTAGCTCTGGCTTTCAGTTACCTGAGCAAGTACCAAGTAATATTGCCAGCGCTATTGGGAGTAATGCAGCAGGCTTGAATAACATTATTCAAACCTTCAGCAATGGCAACCCATTTACTGATGATAATTCTGACAATGACGCGCCAAGTGTTGAAGTAGTTAGAAGTTTCTTGAGTTCTGTTAACCCTGGAGGAGACTTTTCTTTCCTAGAGAACATTTCACGAACTCCAGTGGAATAAACTACAGGTAAAAACGCTCTTGTACAAAGAGCGTTTCTTTTAAAGGACTTCCAAGTAATAAAACATCCAAAATTTTTTGTGGAGTGGGCGTCAAAAGCCCGCTCTGGATAAGGAACGGGCAAGGATGCCCATTCCACAAGGATGAAGAATTTAATTCTTGGAAGTCCCT
>NZ_JBXXZH010000115.1:0-28563 GCF_059640475.1 Calothrix sp. CBUCES-K 9914 | reverse complement strand
ATCCAAAGCAACCCACCACCCCGCAATTGGACAATTCACACCAGAAACAACCTCTTGTTCTGAGTCCTTTGCATCCAAACTTAAATCGATCGTGGGAGTAAAAAGTGCTGAGTGCTGAGTGCTGGGTGCTGAGTAGAGTTAGGAGTTAGGAGTTAGGAGTTAGGAGTTAGGAATAACAACCAGGCACTCAGCACTCATCACTCAGCACTCAGCACTCTTAATTAAGAGGTTCAATTATTCCTTTTAGACCGTTATTATTAAGAACTCTTAACATTTGTTCGGCGTTGAAACTATTGCTGAATACTCCAACTTGGATAACTCCTTGTCCACGTACAGTTGTACGGAACGCTCCGGGAGCTAGGAAACGAATAATGTCTTCGTCTCGGTTGTTTAATGTTGGTACTATGACGCGATACCTTATACCTGTGGGTGCGCTGGCAATTTGTGTACCATTAGAGGCAATTAAAGAAGATTGATTATAAGGTGTTGGCGCCTGTATGGGTGTTGGCATTTGGATAATGTTGTTTGGCGCTAATAATGATTGATTATTACCAGGCAAAAAGTTTGTTTGACCTATTGTTTGACCTATAGGAGAAACAGTTTGGATAGGCTGTAATGGCTGTATCTGTGCTAGCTGATTTGATACAGGTTCTTGTGCAGCAAATTCTATCGTTTGAGGATTAACCCGGACGTAGTTAATTTGGGGTATACCTGATGATACTGGTTGTAATGGTGTTAACTGGTTGTTTAATGCACTGCCAATTGTATTAATGGGATTAACAGGCGCCGTGGGAGTTAGTTTAGAACGACGATTGTTAATGGGAGTATTATTACGAGCGATATTGCTAGTTGATGGTGTCCTTTGAAGTCGGTTGCTTGGTTGTTCAACGGTTTGGGGAACGCTGGGTGCGCTAAATGTAATCTCGTTACTAGATGCAGTTGATTGGTCATTAGAAACGCTTGGAGCAGTAGCTATGGGTGCGGCGCCGCTAATATCAACTTTACCTGCGATACGGTTACTTGCAATGGTGTTGCCGACGGCAGCAAATAGCTGTTTTGATGCCGAAGCGTTGATGTCATAGCGCGCGTTGCTGCGAAATTGATTTCCACCTGGTTCGGATGCACTACCCAAATCAGGTACAGCTTGGGCAATTACAACTAATCCATCTTCGCGATTACTTTGAATCAAGTTATTACGTAATTTCGGACGGGAAGAAGCTTGTACAATAACTCCTGCCCGGTTGTACTGGATTTGATTGCTAATAATTACTGGTTCGGCGTTTTGAGCAATATTAATACCAAATCCTGTATCTTGAAATATATTTTCTCTGATTTCGGGACGAGCATTCCCTGAAACTGTCAATCCGTTTGCTTTATTTTGATAAAAATAATTTTTGCTAATAACTGGGGTGGCATTACCTGTTATGGATATTCCGTCTTGGGTACTGCCAGCGAAGGTATTCTCACTAATGGTCGGGTTGCTTGACTCGATTAAAATCCCATATCCACGTGGGTTAGGATTCATTACCGTTACCCCAACAATAGATGAAGAGTTGGCGCCGATAATCGTAATGTTTTGTTTACCAAAGGCACGACTCAGGTAATCATCTCCACCTTGGATGACAATTCCTCGTCCTTTGGTTTTCGCATCACCAGTAATTGAAACTCCTGTTTTGAGTATCAAAGGAAATACTTCACCTGAAGCTTGACTGTATGTACCGGGAGCAAGCTGAATCGTGCTATTGGGCGCCGCAACGTGCAAAGCTTGGGTTATTGTCTTGAATGGGGTGCGTTCGCCGCCATTTCCAGTTTTGTCATCTCCGACACTTGGGTTGACAAAGAGGACGTTTACCTGAGAAATTATTTGTTCACCCTGAACTGTTCGCTCTTGTCCTTTAGGGGTTTGGGCAAGGGCAGTGCTAGTAAAAGTGTTAAAGATAGCCGTCAATGCGATAGTAATGCTTAAGCCTAGTAGTAGCACTGATGAACGAAAAATCGAAGTTAACAAGTTTGTATTGAGGAACGAATATGATTTATGACTTCTAGAAGCCAGATTGCTAGGCAGATTACCTAACCGAGAAGATTTTTGAACCGAATAGGGGTTAATCAATTTTTTGCACTCCTTTAACCAACAAGACTTTTTTATACTTTTATTGTCAATATGTCGATTACGTTTTTTACATAGATTTTTTGGGCTTGTCTTTCTAGCTCAGTAATGATACGGAATAAATCACGCTCCAAAAGCATATTGACCGATTGGCTATTTTTGATACAAAGTAAGAAGGTAAGCATAAAGCTTATATTTTTAAGTTTTCTGCCATCTAGTTTTATTAACCTCGTATACGACTGTATAAAGCCAATATGAAACAGGCTGGCTGTTACGATGAAAGCACTAATGGGGTTGTTGTAATGGTCGAGCCATACAGCCAAAAACAGCAGATACAGCAAGTTGTTTACCGCATTTTAGATGCTAATTTAGACCGTGCGCGTGAAGGCTTGCGAATTATAGAGGAATGGTGTCGTTTTGGGTTAAACAATGCCCAAATGACTTCTGAATGCAAGCAGTTACGACAAGAAGTTGCTAGCTGGCATACTGCTGAGTTACGCGCGGCACGCAATACAGAAGGAGATACCGGGACTGAACTTACGCACCCCAACGAAGAAACCCGTTCGGGCATTAAGGCACTTTTACAAGCCAACTTCTGCCGTGTTCAGGAAGCTTTGCGAGTCTTAGAAGAGTATGGCAAGCTAGTTAATTCCAATATGGGAATTGCTTTTAAGCAGATGCGTTATCGAGTTTACACCCTAGAAACGAATTTAATGGGTTATGAGCGGCATCAACTGCTTTTGCACGCGCGTCTTTATCTTGTCACCTCCAAAAGTGAAAACTTAGTTCAAACCGTCGAAGCTGCACTTAAGGGTGGACTGACTTTGGTTCAGTACCGCGACAAAAACGGCGACGATACTGTCCGTCTTGACTTGGCTATTTTATTGCGTGACTTGTGTCGTAGTTATGGCGCCCTTTTTATTATCAATGACCGTGTTGATTTAGCGTTAGCGGTAGATGCTGATGGAGTGCATTTAGGGCAACAAGATATGCCGATTGCAGTCGCGCGTCAGCTACTCGGGCCACAGCGCTTGATAGGTCGTTCTACCACAAACAGAGACGAATTGCAACAGGCTATCGCTGATGGCGCCGATTATATTGGCGTAGGGCCTGTATACGAAACCCCAACCAAAGAAGGAAAACCCGCTGTTGGTTTAGATTACGTACAATATGCAGCCCAGCATAGCACTGTACCCTGGTTTGCAATAGGTGGTATCGATACTAGTAATATTAACGATGTTATCGACGCAGGTGCCAGTCGTATTGCAGTAGTACGAAGTTTAATGCAAGCAGAACAACCAACCTTAGTAACACAGTATTTACTCTCGCAGTTGAACCGCATTCAACCCGAAAGAAAGTCATATGGCTGAAAAAATAGACAAAATAACACTTCAGGTAAACGGCGAACCCCGTACATGTGCGGCGCAAACCCCTTTACCTGACTTACTTCAACAACTAGGCTTTAATCCCCGTCTTGTTGCCGTAGAATATAATGGCGAAATCTTACACAGACAATACTGGCAAACAACACAAATCCAACCTAACGACAACCTAGAAATAGTTACAATCGTCGGAGGAGGCTAACCAGTTGTCAACCCTAAAATCAGATCTAGAAAAATGTAAAAGCCTCCCTCAGTGAAGAGAGAGGCTTTGTTAAGTTTTATGACCACAATGATTATTGATACACTTATTTAGAACATACTCATAATCGTAATAACGCTGACGCTGGTCAACATTACAGCAACACCCATAGCAATTGAAACACCCAACTGGCCTGGTTTTGATGAGTTCATATTCTTAACACCATGAAATTTTAACGTTGTATTAACCATACCAAGTTCCGTATTCTTACATATTAAAAAGACTTAATTCTTAAATAACCTTTACATAACTTCATAAATACAGCCGTGTATACTCTAATGTGATTTTGTCAACCTTCACAAAGGCATAAAAGTGGAATGTAATTGTGGAATGGGCACATTGGTAGTTAAACCCCAAACAAATGGTTGATTTTCTAAACTCTTGTATGCGTAAGTTAGTAACTGCGGCAATCCCTCCATTTGGTGAACTGTGCTATTCTTAGTTTCTATAACCAAAATCCAAAAAGGTGTTATCTCAGTTCTTTTAATTTGCTTATTTAAAGCAAGTATATCCATACGCCCTTTAATCAACTTATCCTCATCTTCTACCAAAATATCGGCAATTTTTTCCTCTAAAAGTATTTTGATGCGAGGAGTGTAAAATCCTGCTAGTCTAAGTAGAGGCGCCAGAAATAAAAATCTAATTTGCCCTTCACTAATTTTTCCTGCTGCATAGTAGCTGCGAAATAAATTTCTAATCTCCTCTAATTCCTGCTGCTCAAATTCAGTTAAAGATTCTAAGTTTAATAAAGACGTAAATGAGCTATTATATTGTTCTTCATAATTTAACAGTGCCCAGACATTTTCTAATGTTAGATTGCTTGCATCAAGGGTAGTAGCCATTTGATAAAACCTTTACTTACCTGTATGGTATAATTGTACATAAAGAAAAATATTTTCCTAGATAATATAATCAATTTTCATAAAAGTAATACAAATGCTTTATTGTTCAATATGTAGGGTGCGTGACGCTACGAAAAAATTTCACTACAAACGATAAAACTTGTAGCGTCACGCACCATATGTAGTTTCAATTAATATATTTCCTAATTCTATACATAATAGTTCTATACCCTCTTGAGTTACATCGGCGCCGTAAAATGTAAATAAAGACCGATTTTCGTATCTTTCTCATAAGCACCCTGTAATTGACTCTATTAGTCTCAAACTTTTATGGTTCTACTTCTAACCATCCACGTAGAGAATAAAAGTACGACATAAAGTAAATTTACCTACACAAATCTTAATGTAATTATAGAAATATCTTGTGGGGTGGGCATTCTTGCCCGCCCTAGATAAATAACAGGCTTTCTATGCCTGTTCCACAAGATTATTAATTTAATTTTTGCAAATTTCTTATGGGTTGAATAATATTGTAGTATTTACAAGGCTTTGTGCTATGCTTTAAAGTTTGAAGCTGGTGGTAAAGACTAAAGTCCTTATTACGATGGGTTGGCTCTTCACAAAAATTTTTCTTTAATTATAATATTTCCCTGTTGCAAATATCACTATAGTTGGTACACTTATACCTTATTGGCTCGCTCAAATAAATTTACACACCATCGCGGTGCCATTAAACAAACACGTTCCTCACACACCTACCCAAGACAAATACCCGCTTATGGTTCACATCAAGCGCGTTGAACTTACAAATTTTAAATCGTTCGGCGGCACAACTTCAGTACCTCTATTAACAGGTTTTACCGTTATATCTGGGCCTAATGGTTCTGGAAAGTCGAACATTCTGGACGCGCTACTGTTTTGCCTTGGTTTGGCAGGTTCTAAGGGGATGCGCGCGGATCGACTTCCTGACTTGGTTAACACAACCCAAGCATCAAAAGGACGTTCGACGGTTGAAGCAAGTGTTACCGTTACCTTTGACCTTTCTGACCATGAACCGGATGCTGTGTTAGATGAGGATTTAACTGTTACGGTTATTGAAGATGACTTAACTGATGAAGAAGAGGAACCCAAGGAAGAAGTCGAAGTTAGCGAAGACGATAAAAACCGTAAAGAAAAAATCCGCGCGAAACCGGGTGAAGATTGGTGTGTGACGCGAAGATTACGTGTTACGCAGCAAGGTACTTATACTTCTAACTATTATATAAATGGTATTTCTTGTACTTTAACTGAGTTGCACGAAGAACTCGAACTGTTACGGGTTCACCCCGAAGGTTATAACGTTGTACTCCAAGGGGACGTTACGAGTATTATTTCTATGAACGCGCGTGAACGTCGGGAAATTATTGACGAGTTAGCTGGTGTCGGAGCATTCGATAGAAAAATTAACCAAGCGAAAAAGACTTTAGAGGAAGTTAAGGAAAAAGAAGATAATTGCCGCATTATTGAGTCGGAGTTAGTAACGCAGTGCGAAAGGTTAGCGCAAGATAAAGCCAAAGCGGAAAGATATCAGAAATTTCGTGTTGAATTTCTGGAAAAGCAAAAGTGGGAAGCTGTATTATCATGGCGAACGCTGCAAAATCAACAAGAGCGCTTACAAACACAAATTCAAGCTGGAGATAAGCAAAGTGTTGAACTTGCTGAACAGTTGACCAGTGTTAATAATCAAATTGCTACGAAAAATATTGAATTAGAACAATTGAACTTACATCTCAAAACTTTGGGTGGTGAAGAGTTATTAGCTGCACAGTCACAACTTGCAAACCAAGAAGCTGAACGAAAACAGCTTACTCGTCAACAGAGTGAGTTACAGTCAGCACAGCAAGAAACTTCGAGAAAGTTACAAAGTACGCAGTTAGAAATTGAGCAGCATAGACAAAATTTACAGCAAATCACCGAAGCGCAAACTGTAGAGCAACAATCTATATTATATTGTCAGCAGCAACGCGCGTTAGTTCAAACAGCTTTAGAAGAATCGCGCGAAACAGCGTCTCAAGTCGCGGAAGCTTCGGAAGCTTGGGTGCAACAGCAAACAGCACTCAACCGTCAAGTAGAAACTTTGCTACAAACTCTCGAACCACAGCGTACAGAACAAGCGCAGTTACGGGAACGTAATTCACAGTTACAAGTACAAATTCAAGAACAAACAGAGTTATTAGAACGTATTGAGCCAGAATTAGCTGAAAAGCAAAGTCAGCTAACTATACTCCAAGCAGAATTTAATAGTTCAAATCAACCAATTCAAGAATTAGCACAAAACCTCAGTGCTACCGAACAGGAATTACAGTTACAGCAGGAAACACAAAAGCGTCTTTTAGCAGAACAGCGAGATAAAACCAGGCAACTTGATAAATTAGAAGCGCAAGCACAAGCACAGCAAGATGCCCAAGGAACAGGCGCCAGTAAGTTAATATTACAATCGGGTTTACCTGGGGTTTGCGGACTTGTTGCTGAGTTAGGACGAGTAGAACCACAGTATCAGCTTGCTTTAGAAATAGCTGCTGGCGCCAGATTGGCAAACATTGTAGTAGAAGATGACTCTGTTGGCGCCGCTGGGATTGAATTACTCAAACAGCGTCGTGCAGGAAGGGCAACTTTTCTACCATTAAATAAAATTCAAGCAGGAAGAACACCTTCTGTAAGTGATTTACGGTATGCAAATGGTTTTATTGATTTAGCGGTTAATTTAGTTGAGACAGAAAACCATTACCGCGATATTTTTGGTTATGTGTTTGGTGGAACGGTTGTTTTTGAAACTTTAAACCAAGCACGCGCGCATCTAGGTAAATATCGTATAGTTACCCTTGATGGGGAATTACTCGAACCTAGTGGTGCGATGACCGGAGGTAGTACTGGACAACGTTCACAATTACGATTTGGGGCGCCGGAAACAGGAGATACCGAAGAAGTAAGATTATTAAAGCAGCGTTTAAATGAAATTGAGCGCGTTTTAGAAAGATGTGGCGAAGCAATATCATCAATGAGCGCACGTGTCAAGCAGTTGTCACAAGAATTAACAGAAAGTCGTCAAGTCAAACGTGAACAACAATTACGGTTAGAACAGCTACAGCGTGAAATTAAAACCTTAACAGCGCAAGTAGAAAGTACAAAATCACAACTCTCACAAAATCAAAACAAATTTACTACTGCTCAATCACGTTTAGAAATACTAGATAGTTCATTACCTGGTCAAGAAGAACAATTAGCACAGTTACGGCAAACCCTAGCAACATTAGAAGCAGAACAAACACCTAGTGAATGGCAACAAGTCCAAGCAGTTATCAAAAATAACGAGCAACAATTGAAACAACGGGAAACCGCACTACGTGAAGCCGAACAGCGTTTAAGTAACCTAGAATCACAATTTACCCGTCTTACCGAACGCATTCAAGAATCAGAAACACGTATAACCCAATACCAACAAGACCAAACCAATCAACAAACCCTACTTTCCACACTCAGCACTCAGCACTCAGCACTCAGCACTTCTATAGAACAAACGCGCGCTAAATTAGCTGAACTAGAAGCAAACTTGGGAGAAGAGAAGAAAAAACGCGATGCGCTGGAAGCAGAACTACGCGCGCATTTATTACGTCAACAGCAAATTGAGTGGGAAGTTCAAAAATTACAGGAGTCCCAACTCGCACGTCGGGAGGAGTTAACCCAAGTTCAAGAGCAGTTGCAAACAATTTCCCAAGATTTACCCAACCCATTACCAGAAGTACCCGTAATGGTAGATTTAGAGGAACTGCAAAAAGAACTCAAAAGTCTTAGCAAGCGAATGCAAGCAATGGAACCAGTCAATATGCTCGCACTCGAACAATACGACCGTACCCAAAACCGTTTACAGGAATTAACGCAAAAACTTGAAACTTTAGAAGGTGAACGTACAGAGCTACTATTTAGAATTGAAAATTTCACTACATTGCGTCAACGCGCGTTCAAAGAATCATTCGATGCTGTAAATGAAAACTTTCAATCAATTTTCGCGACACTCTCAGATGGTGATGGTTATTTACAATTAGATAACCCCGAAGACCCATTTATCAGCGGTTTGAACCTAGTAGCACACCCGAAAGGTAAACCCGTACAGCGTTTAGCTTCGATGTCGGGGGGAGAAAAATCCCTAACAGCATTAAGCTTTATTTTCGCCCTCCAAAAGTACCGTCCATCACCTTTTTATGCTTTTGATGAAGTAGATATGTTTTTAGATGGGGCAAATGTAGAACGATTAGCTAAAATGGTTAAACAACAGGCGCAATCTGCACAATTTATAGTTGTTAGTTTACGGCGCCCAATGATAGAATCAGCCGAACGCACAATCGGCGTGACTCAAGCGAGAGGAGCTTATACTCAAGTTTTGGGAATCAAGCTCAAATCCGAACATACATCGGCTTGAGTTTTTGTTAATAATAGTGTATAGATTAACCGGATTCGAGATTCAGGACTCGGTATTAGAATGACCTCAGAACAAACTATTAGACGCTCGGATATTTTAAACACACAGGTAGTCACTGGCGACGCTAGGCGACTCGGTATTATTAGTCAGGTATGGGTAGACGTTGACCAACGTGAGGTTGTGGCATTTAGCCTACGAGACAGCCTGATTTCCGTTTCCGGTGTGCCACGCTACATGTACTTAGATACCGTCAGAAAAATCGCTGACGTCATCTTAGTAGACAACGAAGATGCTATCGAAGATATTGATGTCGATGCTTTTAGCAACCTAGTAAATTGGGAAGTTATCACCGAAACTGGTGAAGCTTTAGGTCGAGTACGTGGCTTTAAATTTGACACCGCAAACGGCAAGCTTTTAACAATAGTTATTGCAGCAGTTGGACTACCCCAACTTCCTGAACAAGTACTTAGTACTTATGAATTGTCGATAGATGAAATTGTCAGCACAGGTCCTAACCGTTTAATTGTATTTGAAGGCGCCGAAGAACGTCTCACACAATTATCTGTAGGTTTACTCGAACGTTTGGGTATTGGTCGGGCGCCTTGGGATCGAAGCGGTGAAGATGAATACTACGCTCAACCTCGTGTAGTTGCTCCCGGAAACCAACTTCCCAGCGGTGTACCACTCGAACAGCCAATAGCAAAAGTTCGCGTTCCCGAACGAGTTGAAGAACCAGCTTGGGACGAAGACGACTACGAACCGGCGCCATCACCAAAACGTAAAGTCATGGAAGCGCGCGCGTCGTATGAACCAGCACCCCGCTATGATGAAGACGACGAAGACGACAACTGGAGTGAAGCTACAGGTAGAGATAAATACGAAAAATCAGCAAAGTTAGAACCTCCAAAACCAGTTAACGACTACATAGACGAAGACTTAGAACGCGACGCTTGGGACGACGAGGCGCCAACCCCTCTAAATATTCCCGAAAAAGTCAAGCAAAAACAACCCGAATACGAAGAATAACCTCTTGTAGAACAGGCATAGAAAGCCTGTTCTTTAATTTTTTGGGATTTTTTTGGACGCTAGAGGACTAACATTCCACAAGATAATTTAAATTTCCTATGGCATACTGATTCTTAGGTGCCATTGGCTTATTTATCAGTATTTTTGTACGTATAAGTGACTTGAGTTTAGTATAGCAAATCTCAGTTTTATAAGGTATGAGCATAATACCCGAAACGCTGTAGAGACGCGATTAATCGCGTCTCTACATGTACCGCATGAAAATAGAATCCGCTATATTCTAAAATTAATGCAATTTAAGTATGTTTTCTGTAAAGTATTTCAAAAAACATTACTTAGTTCGCTTAATAATTCTCTATCAATAGGCGCCGTACCCAGAATATCGTGTTTTAAGTCACCCCATTTTTTCCCAGAGCGTATTTTGTGCAAGCTCAGAATTTCTGCGGCACGAGGGTTTACTATAATTTGCGGTGGCGACAGTTGTCCTAAAAGTCTGGCATGGTGATACTGGGGAGACTGTTGCAACAATATATCTAATTTTTCAGCAAGTTCCGACGTATCTGTATTTGTTGTATCGAGTAAAAGGATATACCTAGCTGTTGGAAAGTGTGTAGGTATGAAACTTTTAAAGCTGGTTTTAGCTAGGGGTAAATTATCAAGTACTTGACGGACGAACTCGGAGTGTAGCTTTTCCCCAACTAAATCACTTATTTCCTGTGTGCGTCCTATAAACTCAAGACAGGGTGTCGCGTGGTAGAAGTGGGTAACACGAACTCGGTCTTTAATACGGTAACGGCATAACCCACCTTTCTGAGAAATAATAATTTCATATATTTCTCCTTTTTGGAGTTCGTGCAGAAGGTGTATATTACCTTTTTCGTCTTCAAACTCAAAAAATACCTCATCCAACATTGGTACACATCCATTTGCTGGTATAAGGGGAATAGTCATTGGCGCCTCAGTTGCCAAAAGTCCTTTACCCTGTACTAATACACCTGGGAAAAGTTTTCGTAACATTTGGGCGCCATCTGCAGCGTTCGCACTATCCCAACACGAAATTAGTTTTAGCTGGCGCCAGAGTTTATGATATTCAGGCGCCATTAATAGTAAATTGTAGCGTTCGGCTGATATTTTATTCTTTAACTCAGATGCTAGCTGTATATGATGAGAGTTTATATAATCGAGAATAACTTTGAGAAAACTAGGACTCCATATCGAGATAATTTCCAGGTTTTGGGCAAGTAATAGCGCTTGAGAAAGCTTGTGTTTAAATTCTAAGGGGTTTTGTATACGCTGTATTCCAGGTGGCGATACTAAAAAAGGACTGAGAATAGTGCGTAACCAACCATCAAGATATTCTGAGTCATCTTGTAAAGTTGTAACGTCTGTTGGTTTAGTTAACTGTGGTGATATGCAAAAATAAATTTTGCCAGTTGAGAATTTGGGTCCATTAACAATCAAATCATGTACACATACACAGAACATATGGTTGAACGAATGACGCAAAGATTTTGTGTAAGGTATCAATTTTGCCGCACTGCGACTTCCTGATGTTTTTTCGTAAAAAATAATTGGTTCAGGAGTAAGTTTATTTATCCAGCTTTCGATATCTTGGTACTCAACAATAGGTATTTGGCGCCAGTGTGTAATATTTAATGATTTTCCATATTCACTTTGAGTAAAACGTTGGAAAAGCTCTTTTTGGAGATTTTTTTGAGCAAGTTCGGGGTTTTTCAGCGCACGGTAAAATCTATTTGCAGCAGGGGCACAGAGTTGACCAAACAATTGTATAAATATATGCATAAGTTAAAGATTTAACAGGCAGGATGCTTGTTCCACATTATTTTACTACTGGAAATGTTGCAGGCATAGGTATGTAGCTATTATCGTTAATAACTACTCCTGGTGCAATGTTATTGCCAGCGCTTATAAACACATTACTACCAATTTTTACTTTCTTGACATATAATAATAAATCTTGCTTTTTAGGTTTGATTATATGGGAATAAATTCCAACTCCATGACCAAAAACGACATTATCACCTATTTCTAGTAAGCCTCTATCAGCTATTTCTAATTTTGGTGTCCAATAAACTTTTTTGCCAACTGATGAACCCCATAATCTTAACCATAGAGAAAACACTCCTGGTATTAAGCGTAATATTGCTTCAAATACAGGAAATGTAATATAAATAGATTGTATTTGATGACTTCCCCACCAAGGCGAATAATCTTTTCCACAAAGATAACTTATCTCTTCTTTTATCGGTAAAAAGTAATTGTGTATTCTATAAATTAGTAAAGGAAAGATATAAATTGAAAAGATTAGAGTTACTACGCTAATAATTCCGGTTTGATAGCAAATTCCTAGAAATGAACTCAATATCATTAGCATGACTAGAACTGGGAAAAAAGAAAGCACTGTACTTAGAAAAGTCATATAAAGATAATTAAAAAGGTAAAAATAGTTTTTGCGTTAAGTTAAGATTTGATACAATACCCAAAATTTCCGGCGCCTTTTCATGATGGCAATAAGTACCGTGTATTTTATCCCATATTTTGAAATTTGCTCCGTAGTTGCCACCATTGTAATTACGTGCGTGATGCCATGCGTGGTCTTGTGGTAAAATTAACCAAGGTGAAAGTAAACGGTAAATTATAGAATTTTCTTGTGGTGAAAATATACTATGGCGCCATAAGTCTAAAGCTGAAGTTAAACTGGCGCCGAATATATACCAAGTTGGATCTTGCAGTAAATAAATAAATAAAGAGTACACCCATAAATATAAAATTAAAAAGCTTGTCCACAAAGTATTGCGCGAAGTTCCTACTACATCCATCGTTGTAACAGTGTGATGTACTTTATGCACTGACCATAACCAAGGTGTGTGGAATAAACGATGATTCCAGTAGTACAGGTAGTCTACACAAATAAAGCTAAGACAGAATGAAATTAAAGGATGTAAAGCAAGTGTAGATTTTAAGCTGGGGAATAAGTAATGATAAAGTTGAAAAACAATCGTGATTTGTAATATAGGGATGATAATTCCTTGGAAAAACAACCCTATAACATCTAAAAGCCAATCTTGACGATTTTTGCTAATAATCCTGGTAATAATATTTTGATTAGCAAAGGTTAGAGATAATAATGTTATAAAAGCAAAAAATACTAGCATAGACTTATATATATAAAACCACAAAGGCACAAAGGACACAAAGAAGAGAAGAAAAGTTTTTTCATACCCAAAATTCTACGTTTACTGATTTATCAGGTAGTTTACGAGGGTCTTCTCCAGCAGTGATAGTATTACGGATGGACTCAACAAATACATGAATAGTATCTGCGGGAGTATTGGTAAATTGGGCGCCGTATTTTTGAATGACTTCTGATTGGATTTTTAAAGCTTCGACATCCTGATGGATAATATATTGAGCAGTCCAACGAACAAAAGGACGCGCGATTTTATTCCAAATACCATAGTTATATGTGACATCTGTATATACTAACGTTGAGTTTTCACTTTCTGGAACCGACTGACTTGTTATAAAAAGTTTCCGGTGTTTGCCCATATCGTATTCAACGCTGGTAATATTGGGCATGTGGAATGTATCTATATGATGAATTTGTGATGCTTTGCGGTTAAGAAAGCGCGCGAACCATCCAAGGTTATTTGTTTCATTCCGATATTGGGCAATAACAGAACCGTTTTTTCTTTCCACCAACATTTCTAGCTTTGAAAAGCGAGGTGTACGAAACACCCCAGGATGAACACTAACTGTATGGGGGATATCAATAAAATTTTCAGCGCAGTTAGTTACATTGTTTTGAAAACGGTTTATTACACGTACTGTTTCCCATCCTGGTTTTTGGTAATTTGGCATCGAAAAAGGTTTAAAATCTTCGGATGCGTTGTGTGATAACTTTACATACACAAAACCGTCTTGTTCTGTGGTGCTGTATGTGAGTGTTTGACGTGCATTACAAACGCGCGGGTTATTTCCTTCTGAGGGGATAGCTACAACTCTGCCGTTTTTGTCATAAACCCAACCGTGGTAAGGACAGTGTATTTGTCCTTGATGTACTTTACCTTTGGATAAACGACTGTTTCTGTGCATACATTTATCGCGTAATGCTACAGGTTCTCCATCTGGGTCACGGAATATTACTAACCACTCATTCAATATTGTACGAGAAAGAACGGTGTTAGTTCCCAGTTGCTTGCTTTCGCAAACTATATACCAAAAATCTTCAAATTTCATATTTATATTAAAAGAGATATTTCAATATCATTTGTAATTTGTATTTGACAAGCTAATCTTGCTTGATTATTTCCGGGTGCGAAGATTTCTAAGATTTCTTTTTCTTCTTCACTTGGAGGAGGAATATCTCCCTTTATAGATACAAGGCAGGTTCCGCAAATTCCTGTTCGACAACCAAATAATACGGGGGAATTTTGCACTGTCAGGTGTTCGGAGAGATTCTCGTATTTATTGAGATGTATCTCAGGATATTTTTGTTCAAAGGTGATTTTACAAATATTTGTATCCATTGTTATATATTTCTCTTGTGGAGCGGGCATCCCTGCCCGCCTTTGTATTTAAAACTTTTTATTGTTACTACAGAGATACAGAGTACACAGAGAAATTATCCTTAAACAGGCGCCTTTGATGAGGTTTTTTTAGACCAAATTGAGGGCTGAAGCTCATTTACATACTGCATATATTTTAGTAAAGGTTCATCTATATTTAAAAGGGCATTAGGGTTATAATTTATATTGTCGTAAATCATTCCATCTTCGTCTCTAAGGAAGTAATACGCAGCTTTTGTTAGTAAAAGTAATATTTTTGTTTTTAACCACCCAAATATACCTTTCCTTTTTTCTGCTATATATATAGGTTGAACGCGCGTTCCTTTTTCTATAGGGGTGTAAGCATAAATCATGTGTAATGGCGCCACAAATTTGACTTTCTTCATAATTGTTAAAAGACCAATACATCCATGTGCGTATCTCATTGTATATTCGTAATAGTTTCCTAAAATTTGCCGCGCGAGTTTTTCTCTAGAAGTTGTATTGGGAAATTCACCGCTGAGGGTAAAATCAATAATGTCACCTGAAGCATTTGCTTGTAAAGATAATTTCATATCGATGTTTAATTTATGTACTGTTTGTAAATGTTGAGCATCAATACCGTTCATCATACAAATGTGGTGATGGCAACGACGTTCAAAGGGTTTATCAAACATTGTCATTAATGCTTTACCTTTGAGCTCGTCAAATTCTACCACTCCTTCAAGCACCTGACTATCAGGATAAACCCAAATAAAGCCGTATTTTTCATCTGTACTGTAAGCTTGTAATTTAGCTTTAGAAGGAATTTCTTTTTGACAAGGTATATCTCGACAGTTTCCTTCACCATCAAATGCCCAATGATGGAAAAAACAGCGAATGAAGTTACCATTCACTTTTCCTATTCCTAGGTCGGTTCCTAAATGTGGACAATATGCATCAAGCGCGCGCACTTCTCCGTTTTGTGTGCGAAAAATGACGATTTTTTGTCCGCATAAAGTTAAAGATTTTGCAATGCCTTGAGGTATATCTTTACTTGGACAAGCTATATACCATCCTTTGGCTACTATGTTTGAGTTATTGAAGATTTTCATTTTTTTGTTTAATCTTGGTTTGATCTAAAACTGTTTGATTTTTTGTTTTTGATGTGCTAAATATTTAGAAATGTTATTAGATGCCATCAACGTCATTTCTCTGTTACTCTTCCATACATAATCAAGCTTTTCCAGATACACTTTATAAGACTCCATCGCTTCTGTATGTGTTTTATAGCTACGATGTAGTCCTTCACTTTCTTCAGTAAAACAGCGCTCCATCATTTCTTTTGCTTCGGCGCCGCTCATATTAAAGACTGGTGAACATAACATCTGGTATACTGCCTTATATAAAGCGGGGTCATACCAAAAGATGCCGTTGATAGCTACAGAAAAGTGATAATGGTCTTTTTGACAACCTTGTAAACCTAGGTTAGCTACTAATTTTTCAAATTGAGTTGGTGGTTTGAGACAATGAATCACGTCATGGGAGATAATTGTCGAACTGTTGAAGTGGAAACTCTCGTCCATGAAGTGATAGTAAGATATCTTGGCTGGTATAGGCGCCTGTTCTTGGTGGGGATGTTTTTGGTAATAGTTACTTAACTTGTGCTGTACGAGTTTGCCGTTGAGTGTTCTCACTCCCCGCACTGTAAAATACTGACAAGCTAAAAAGGTATTATCTGCCGAAAGTAACCCGAAAGCTTTTAATTGCAGTGAGTTCCATTTGCGCTTGAAGTAGTTTGTGTCGGCAAAAACCATCGTTTCCGTAAACGGACTCCGCATGGGATAGCTAAATATACGTTTGCCAAATAGTGCTGTTTCAACTTCCTTCGCTACCGTTTTGAAAGCGTTGATGTGCGCGCGTTCTTGGCTCGATTCTAAATCAAGGGTGTCACAAACTATGCGAAAATCTTCTTGGGCATAAAGTCCGGCTGCACTCGTTTGGTTAAAATATATAGTAGCAATTTCTGCGGAGATAATTTGCGAGTAATATGCTACCCAGTAAAGTTGATTTAAAATAATGCGTTGACTAGGAGTCGCTTGTTCCCATAAGGGAGTGCCATACATTAAAGAATATTCTTCGGGATTCCAGTATTCGTTTTTACAGTCTTCGTAACGAAAATCAGCAGATACAGCATCGAGTAGTGCAGTGTGGTCTTGCTGTTTGTTACGTTTATGGTTTATTTCTAGTCTAACTTTAACTTTTTGATTTTCTGTAATTGTATTCATAATCTCTTGTAGCATAGGCGTCCCGCCTGTGCGTTGTGTGTTGTTTAACTGTGTTCGGTCAGGCGAGACTGTGCGTTTTTTAACTGTGTTCGGTCAGGCGAGACGCCTAACCTACACTGGGGGGAGGGGTGTGAAAGAGGTACGCGCGTCTAGTTCCTGAACTATTAAGTGTGTTTGTGGGTTTGTCATTAAGCCGCGTAACAAGTTCAAACGACTGCTACTATGATATTCGGCGCCTAATTGTTGAAATACGGTGATTTTTTGCTGACGTGATAAACTGCCTAGTACTTGTTCGACTGCTTTCACAACTCCCTGTGGTCCAACTTGTACCATTTGCAGGAAAGATGCGAGTATTTCAATAATGGTTTTACGACTTTGATGTTCTATTGAAACTTGTTCGCATAACCTAACACCTGTCGCATGGTGACGACTCTCGTCTTCTAAAAAGCTTTGTAATACTGCTTTAAACTCTGTACTGATACAGTTTTTTGCCAAGTTTCGGTAATGCGTTAACCCCCATCCTTCGAGTATTACCTGTAGTACAAATATTAATACAGCTTTGTCGCAAGTTTCTGCAACATCAGCAAGTAGATGCAAAAAAGGGTTATTAGTACTAACTAGTTCAGGGTTTGGTAGAAAAGAACTTATAAGCGCGAGGTGGGTTACTTCATCTGCGCTAAATAACGCATAAAGCATTCGTTCTTCAGTGCTTTCTGCGAGCATGACCATTTTCGACATGTAACCAATACCAGCTTTTTCAATAAAGTAAGCTTCTTCTAGCAGTGTTTGGTTACAAAGATGTAAAATTTGATATTGCTCTTCCAGAGTGCTAGCAGTGAAAATATCAACTTTATCTAAATCAAAATGTTCTGCACCCCAATAAATTAAATTGTCTGTAATAGAAGGTTTTATTTTCCCAATTTTACTTTGCAGCGCTGAATCTAAGATTCGACGCAGCTTGTCCTCTTTAGAAGTATGAGGTATATCAAAACCAGCAGTTCTGTAATTCATAATGATAGATAAATACTTTCTTCTCTTTGCGCTCTTTGCGTACTTTGCGGTTCGTAAAAAATAACCGCAAAGGCGCAAAGGACGCGAAGGAAAGACGTTAATATAGTTCTTGCCAAGTACGGAACGCGCGCGGTTTTTGTGTTTCTGCGTGGTGGATAAATTGGATGATAGAGTTATCTGCTTTGGTTGGTGTTTTTAAATCAAACTTAATCGTTTGAAATATCTTGGTGTCACCTTTAGCAAAGTAATTACCTACAGCATTAGTTAAAGTTAATATTATTTGATTAAAGAACCAACCAAATAAACCCGCGCGCTTTTTGGTAATTAGAATCGTTTGTCCTTCAGTTTTTCCTCCTTCTAATAGTCGTAGGGTAAACATGATATGAAAGTGGAGGAAATCGGGACCAACGGTAACTACACCTGTACTTCCATACCAGTAACACATATTATATGTAACAGCATCTTTGTAAAAGGGACGAATTAGTTTGAGAAATAGAGAATCTTCTCCTCCTCGTGTGGTGTTATTAAAAGTAATAGCGTGGTCAAGTTCTTTTCTCTCAAAGACTATTTTTACAGGGAAGTTATGAACTGTGTTGAAATGGTGAGCATCGATAGCATTCACCATCACCACATTTGGGTGACAGTTTTTGATAAATCTTTTTGCTAAAGCACTATCGCATTCTTCATATTCTAACTCAGGAACATAAGGTAGAGGACTCGGCGCCGTTTTTCCAGTCCATACCCAAATCATGCCGTATTTTTCTGCTGTTTTCCAGGTATTTATTTTGACTGGTAACGCTTCACCGATACAAGGTACTTCAATACATGTCCCGTCTTTATCAAACTTCCAGTTGTGGAAAAAACAGCGCAGTGCGTTACCTTCAACTTTTCCCTCTGCTAAATGGGCGCCCATATGCGGGCAATAAGCATCAACAGCAATAACTTGGCTATTGTCACCTCGAAATATTGCTAAGTCCCGACCCATAAGAGTTATAGGTTTAACTTGACCTATTTTGAGATGACGTGAAGGTATTGCCCAGTACCATCCTTCAATAAAACACTCTGTATTATTAAAGATTTTCATCGACTTATAACTAAATCTGAAAACCAAACACGTTTACCAGCTCTTGTCAGGTTATCTTCGCTAATTTCAGTTAAACAAACTAGCTCATCACCTTGAATATAGCCAGGATTTTGCTTGGCAAAGAATTCGATGTGTGGGTCTTGTAAACGTTCTACAGGAATTTCTTTTAACTTATCGCGGAGAACGTAAGGATGCTGAAACCGAACTATTCCCGCTTTGTGTTTATAACACTCCCCAAAACGCTGATACCCTAAAAAGTGCATCAAGTCAGAGATATCTTTTGGTGTTGCTTTATCATAGCGTGGATAGAACTCTTGCCAAAATATGGGTAAAAATCGATAAGTTCGGAAACCACCGGAAATAAGCAGCCAATATAACTTACCGACAGGATACTCACGCCCTAATTTCTGAACAGAAGTTATCCAAGTTCGAGACAATGTAGAACTAGACCAAGCACTGGGGTCTATAATCGTATCACCAGAGAAAACTACATTAATATTCTCGCCTTCAAACTGCGTACTATATATTAATAGTGTGGAAAACCCTTTCAGTTCGCGCGTTTCGTCTTCAAGAAGAATAACCCAGTTTTTTTTGCTCAAGTCCGAATCAAAAACGTCTCGTCTAACTCCCTCAAAATGATTACCAAGCAACAAATACATGGCATCTTTTTCCGCACTTGATAAATATTCTGTTTTTAATACCCGGCTTTTCATAGTAGATAATGGTAGATAGCAAATAAAAATAATTCTGCTGCTCTATATTAACTACTGTAATTTGTTCTTGAAAGCAGTATATTAACGTATGTGGCAGTAATTGATCTGGCTACAATCAAGGGTGCGGTGCGTGACGCTACTGGATTATTGCTTCGTTTTACGTTTGTTGGTAGCGTCACGCACCCTACTTTGGTAAAATGATGGTAAATTTTGTTCCTTGTCCAAGGATAGAAGAACATTCGAGCTTGCCAGCGTGCTTTTCTATGACTTTGTAGCTAACGGCCATTCCCAACCCTGTTCCTGAACCAACGGGTTTTGTGGTGAAAAATGGGTCATAAATCCGGCGCCTGGTTTCTTCACTCATGCCACAACCATTGTCTATAATCTGAATTGCAACGTGTTCGTCTTGATTTAATGTAGTGATAATGATTTTCCCTTGGTAATCTGAATTTGTTTGCTTATACGCTAAATCGTGAATTGCGTCAATAGCATTGCTAATAATATTCATAAAGACTTGATTAAGTTGCCCAGCATAGCATTCAATTTTTTCCATAACTTCATATTTCTTCACAATTTGAATTGCTGGACTGTCCAATTTGCTCTTGAGACGGTTTTGCAAAATTAGCAGCGCACTATCAATACCTTCGTGGATATCTACTGCTTTCTTCTCAGCTTCATCGAGTCGCGAGAAGTTCCGCAGTGATAGAACTATTTGCCGAATGCGTTCGGCGCCTATTTTGATCGATGATAAAATTTTTGGTAAATCTTCATTGATGAAATCAAGGTCAATAGCTTTAATTGCGGCACCAATTGCAGGTACAGGTTCAGGATAGTGTTGGCTGTATAGTGAAACCAAGTTGAGCAAGTCTTGAGTATATTCGTCGATAGGATTGATGTTACCGTAGATAAAGTTAACGGGGTTATTAATTTCATGGGCAACTCCCGCAACAAGTTGACCCAAGGAAGACATTTTTTCGTTGTGAATTAATTGTGCTTGGGTATCAGAGAGTTTTTTTAACGCAATTTTGAGCCATCGAGCTTGGTTTTGCGCTTTTTTTGCCGCACAACAGTAACGGTGTTCGGACGCGCGCAATTCTGCCTCTGCTTGTTTACGCGCGGAAATATCTGTAATTGTTGATATCCACTCGCGTACAGTACCATCTTCTAATAGCACTGGAACCGCGTGCGTTTGCATATACCGATAGTTTCCATAAGCATCCATAAGTCGATGCTCAACTTCATAAAAGCTTAGATTATGCTTTGCTTCTTCCCAAGCTTGTTGAACGCGCAAACGGTCTTCTGGATGAACAGCTTGCAGAAAACCAACTCGCTGTAATTCTTCAACATCCTTGATTCGATAACCGGCGCCTGCTAAAGTATGAGTTAAATTACCCTCCGCATCAGTTATACAAACTATCTGAGAAGTTGCAGCAATCAACGAACGATAACGCTCCTCGCTTTGCCTCAATGCAAGCTCGGCTTGCTTACGATAAGTAATTTCTTCCGCAACTCCTAATATTTGTTTCGGTTGATTGTCTTCAGTATATGTAAATATAGTGTCGCGACTCCGGAACCAATGCCATTTATTTTGAGCATCTTTGAGCCGATATTCCAGTTCAAAAATACCATTTTCGTTCTTTGACTTGATAGAACTAAGATGTCGCATCATCACATCATAATCTTCAGGGTGGAGTAATAAGTGTAAACACTTATCTCCCATCGCTTCAATTTCTCTTAGGGAATAACCAAGTGTTTCAGCAGTATGTCGGTTAGTATAAACTGTCCGTTGGTCAAGTAAATCGAATATGTATAGAGAGTTTGGATTCGTTTGAGCAATTTTCTCATTAAATAGCTGCTGTTGCTTAAGTTCCTCTTCTACACGCTTAAGCTCGCTAATATCTTCAATAACTTTCACAAGCTCAATTGCTTCACCTTGTGAGTTACGAATAACGCTGACTGTTAACTTTACCCAAATAAGCGTTCCATCACAACGAATATAACGCTTGGACATACAATAGCTGCTTTGCTCTGTTGTCAGCAATTTTTTTTGTAATGGTAATTCGTTTAATAAGTCATCCAGATATGTTATGTCTTGGAACCGCATCGATAACAACTCATCCTCTGAATACCCGACTATCTCACAAAACTTTTGGTTCATCCGCAAAAGACGACCATTGAGGTCGGTATGAGAAATTCCTACCGCTGCTTCTTGAAAGATGACTCGAAATCTTTCTGAGCTTTGATGCAGCGTTTCAGAAACATCTAACTCCGCGCACGGCTTGGCGCCATCATAATTAATTTCGCTTTGTTGATTAACCGAATTTTGCTTTGCTTGTAACCATAACAGCGTTACTATCATTGCGTACATCAGAGCGAATGCACTTAATAGTACAAAATCAAGAGGACAAATAATCCCACTACTCAAATCAAAAATGTTTTTAGATGCTGTGTCTATTATTAACCGAATCAACATAAACTGTACCTGTTAAAACTAATTTAGTTAAAACATGAATATTTATAAAGAATGTGTATTGAAACACTTGTTACGATTTAGAGATGATAAACCAGACATCTATTGATGATGTCTGGAATTAATTATTTGCGTTTGTAGCTGAACAAATAGCTAACGCTGTAAAGTGATGTTAAGTTGATTTGTGTTTATTCGCGCTTGGTGGTAGACAGAGTAGCTCTATCTTCTAATCAACTGTATTAATGCTGAAAATTACATATACATATTCGCGCCTCAAAGTATCGTATAAATACTGATAATTTTGCTAGCACCCGTTGAGCGCGACAAATTTCGATGCGCTTATATTAATAGTTATAACTTTTCTTACACATATAAACGACTTTTAAAACCAAAATATACATTTAAAACTAAATTCAAAACTATAATTATCGATTTTATCTAGATAAAGGGCGCCAAATTCATTTATAGATCATTATTGATTGTATACAGCAGACAGATGTAACAATGTAGGATTGCCGGAACTAATAATTATGCAAAATGTAATATAAATTAAATCAATTTTATTCATATAGCCAGTCCTATAGGTAGATGCGTATTATGCAATGAAGCAAATAACAATGCGTGTACATACTGACTGATATAAGTTAAAATAACAACGATATTTATACATCACCCCCACAAATCATGACAACAGATAACTCCCAAAAAGGAAGTATCTGGGAGAGGCTAGAACAAGGTCGAAAACTCAAAGCAGCGCGCGGAGGATATGCTGGTTATGGTTCGCCACCTTTTGGTCTCACCTCGGTAAATGGTGAACTCGTTGAAGAACCGCACGAACAAGCTGTTATTGAGTTAATTCGTCGTCACCATAAATCTGGAAAATCTTTACAACAGATAGCCAACTGGCTAAACGAACAAGGATATCGAACTAAGCGCTGTCAATTATGGAAACGAATCTCTGTTAAACGAGTTCTCGATAGACTCTATGGAAAATCACCAAGAATATCTGAATTTAATTCTATCATAGATTATTCTAATGATTTTAATCAAGAGAATTGATGGATTAATATAAATTAATTTGGTACGCGCGAAAGTGTAACAGGGTGTGAGATATGCCAATATTTTTCTCGCTCTGTTTCGCTTTATCTATATATAATAATTTAAATTCACATTAAACCTATAACCTTCTAAAATAGTCAAATTTATTGATTTTGAAACAAATTGGACGTAACATCTCTAACAAGTGTTTAAATTCAAACAATTTGTACTAGCTGTAGTGCAATGGATACAACGGATATAACTTATATTTGTATGGTGGGCAGTGCCTATAGCATTTTTCAACCAAGTAAGGTACAAATTAAGTTAATAAAACTCTTGTGGAACGGGCATCCCTGCCCGTGATTGTGTACTTCATTTGTATAGGAACCGCTATATTACAAATTAACCATCCGTTACATCCGTTTATAATCCTTTGCCAGGTTTGTTAAGGACTGAAGTCCTTACTACGAGCAAAAATTAAACTTGTAGGCGTAGGTGTGAGCCATGTTGAGTTTTATTAACTTCGATGCGGGCTTGGAAAGCTTCTTTTAAATGTGGCATGTGCGTTACAGTCAGGATACAAGCGAAGTCGGAAGCTATGGCATTTATTGCTGCAATTAAACGGTCGCATCCTTCTGCGTCTTGTGTTCCAAAACCTTCATCGATTATAAGCATTTGCAGCGCGGCGCCTGCACGTTGTGCTAATAGTTTTGCTAATGCGAGTCGAATGGCAAAGTTTATTCTAAATGCTTCTCCACCTGAGTAAGTCTCATACGCGCGTGTTCCCCTAGCATCAGCAATGAGAATATCCAATGTATCTATTAACTTGGCGTTTTTCTTCGTGGCTTTACCGTTGCGTCCATACTTTTGTGTAACAAATTGTACGTGCAATTGATTGGCGCTCAAACGCGAAAGTAGTTGATTGGTCTCGGCTTCAAGCTGCGGTAATACGTTTTCAATCATTAGGGCTTGGATACCATTTTTACCGAAGGCTTGCGCTAATTCCTGATAGACACGATGTTGATGGCGGATTTGTTGAAGTTGTGTCTGCTGATCCCCGTACTGAGTTTGTAAGGTATCTAAGTACTGTGCTTGCTGTTGAAGTCGTCCTAAATGTCCAAGCTGTTCGTCGAGTTGACGGCGCCTGATTGCTAGTTGTGATTCTAAAGCTTGAATTTGGGCGCTTGGGTTAGCTGTTTGCTCTAATTGCTGGTTGATTGCTGCGATTTGCGTATGGAGATGCTGACGCTCGCCAGTACGCGCGGATAGTGCTGCATTTAAATCGTTTAAGCGCGTTTGCAGTTGAGGATGTACTTGTTGAGCATTATGCAACTCTTGGTAACGTATAGGCCAAGCTTGGGCAGTCCGTAAGGCAGTACGAATATTATTATGCTCGGTAGTATCGTAACCAATTTCAACGAGATATTTATCGGAAGCAGCAATTTCTAAAGCACATTCAGATTCTACCGCCTCTAACTCAATCCTTTGTTCTAAATCAGCTATTTGCGCCGCTAATTCTGGTTTACGTTTATCGAGTTGGGCTTGACGCTTCGCTGCATCTTTGATTTGCCCTTGTCTAATTTCAGCCCAACGCCATCTTTCAACTTCGTTACGCGCTAAAGCATGGTCTTGTTCGTCGTAGTTAAGGTCTTGCAGGTATTCATCTAGATGTCGCAATTCCTCTTGTTTATCAGGAGCATAATCTCCGAGATGTAACGCGCGTTCTAATTTTTCTTTTTCGGCACCAATTTGATCAAGTTGCGCTTCTGCATCGTGACTTGATTCTAATTGCGCTGCTAATTGTCCTCTTTGCTCGCGTAAATTATCGCTTTGTGAGAGTTTTTGCGATATATCGCGGTATTCCTGCCTTAAAACCTGAATTTCACGGTCAGAAACAGCCATTTGCTCACGAAACACCCATAATTGTCCTTCAGTGTCTTTGTATTCTACTTCGGTTTTACTAACAACCCTGTTCCAGTGATGTTCATCTAAGGGACGTTCGCACAAAGGGCAAATTGCATTCGGTGTTTTCAACAAATGTAATTTTTGTTCGAGTTCCCCTAAAAGTCGCTCATATTCTCGCTGTTGCGCTTGTAAACGCTCCATAAAATGGCGCCGTTCTTGACCTTTTTCTTGAACTCGTTGCAAATAAACTCGTGTTTTTTCAAGTTCCTCTATCTGGGTCGCAACAGCCAAAACAGCTTGTTGAATTTGCGGTTGCCGTTTCGACGCGCGCTGTAATTGATTTTGATTAGTTTCAAGCTGCTCAATACGCGCGACCAAACTTGCTTGTGCTTTATCGAGTTGACTTTGTAACTGTTGACGCTGCCGTAATACGGGTGCAACGCGCATTTGTAAGTCATCAAGATGTGTTAAATTAGTCCGTGCCAAACGTAATTTCTCTAATGCGGCTTCAACTTCACTCGATTTGTTAAGCGTTTGTTGAATATCGCGTTCTTGTTGCAGCAAAGCTTCTAATTGTGCCTGTGCTTGTTGTAACTGACGTTCTAAAGCCTGAATTTGCTTGTTAAGCTGCTGCTGTTTGGCATTACGTAGCTGCTGTGTACGGGTAAATTCTTGAAACTTAGTCGAAAAAGTTTCTTCCTGCGCTTGTAAATTTTGGTAATATTGATACCCAGCCTTAATATCCTTTTCTCGTTTTAATAATTCGTCTAACTTCGATAATTCGGCGCCAACACGAAAACGGTCTTTTTCCAAACGCGATAAGTCCTGGGTTAAATTAGCAAACGAGGAACGGACGAAACTAAGTTGCTCCTCCCAAGATTTGCGCTGATGTTCGATAACTTGTAAACTTTGCAATTGAACAGTTTCAAACTGCTGCTGCTGCTGAAGCTTGTTGAGTTCAGCTTCTAATGACGCGCGCTGTTGCGTGATAGTATCGCGATTTAACAGATGTCCTTTAATTGTCTCAAGTCCACGCTCCAACTCTTCAGAACGAGCTTTCAACTGACGCGATAATTCTTTTGCTCGTTCTTCGAGTTCGTCATACTGATTAAGTTTTAATAATTCCGCTAATATTTCTTTACGTTCAGCTGGACGCTTGAGCATAAACTCATCCGCACGTCCTTGTCGAAGATAAGCCGAATTAATAAAAGTATCGTAATCGAGCTTGATGTGGGAATGTATTAAATCTTGTGTTACCCTAACTCCTTTCCCAGTTAAAGCTTTAAAACCGGATGGCGTTTCAATTTGAAACTCTAAAACACCTGTTCCACCTCGACTACGAGTTCTAATGACTCGATAAATTTGTTGGTTTGCCTCAAAGATGAAATCAACCCGGACATCTTTACTGCCAGTATGGATAACATCATCTTCCGATGCAGCCCGACTTTCACCCCATACTGCCCAGGTTATAGCTTCTAATAGCGAAGACTTCCCGGCGCCATTTGAGCCACAAATACATGCTGTGTGCAACCCGTGGAAATCCAGCGTTGCATCACGATAACTCAGAAAATTTTTGATGGTTAGTTGTAGTGGAATCATCGAGTCGCTGTTCGCCGAATCTTGGTTTTGGTGTTTTTAATGAATTAGAACAAATATACATATATTCTGTTAGTGTAGCTATCTGTAACGCATGTTTCTAGTCTTTAATACCTCATTTTTACAAATGTTTACAATTTATTTGAAATTTAAGCTTTACAAATAACCAAACAAACTATTGTGACAGTGCAAAAAAAATTACTTTGGACAGATAAAAATAATCATTCAGCAATTATTAAGCACACTTGGCGCCGACTTACTTACCACTACCATACTCATCACTCAGCACTCAGCACTCAGCACTCAGCACTAATTAAAGTCCCGCAGATTGATATAACTCTTGGACGATAGCAAGAATTTTGGCGCCGTAGTTTTTGTCAGGAGACCAGCGACCCGATAATTGTTCGACAATTGGAGCAACACCGCGCGTAACAAAGCGAAATCTTGGGTCAACGACTTCTTGTGATAGCGGGTCAGAACTACCGTAAGCTTTAAGATGTTGAATGTGTGCCCGAACACCAATACGCGCGCTTTCAAACGAAGCAGTTTCCGAACCACCTCCAACTGTACCTAAACCAGCAAAGTTATTTTGTTGAGGCTTAATATCATCACTAAAGCGTAAATAGTTAGTTTCCAAACACATTTGAGAGAATGCGATGTCATAATTTACACCTTCAATTCCAGCTTCTTCGATGTAAAGTTTAGGAAGATCAGGGAACTGCACTGAGCCTGATTCATTTTTATTTCGCAGAAAAATATGTAATTGTACTTCTGAAGTTTTTCCAGGCGCCATAATTTCATTGATAGCTCCAGATGTTTGTGAAGATTTTAAGTTGAGAGTGCGGGTGCTGCTATCCCAACCGACGGAAACACCTAAAGCTTTCAGGTCAACAGCTTTGACATAAGTAACTTGTTGGTAGTTAACTCGATTTAGGTCGGCTTTAGATAAATCAACTTGTAACTCATCACCTAAATCAGTAGGCATAAAAGCACTACCACTGATTAAGATACCTTTAGCTGGGTAATTTTTACCGTTAATATTAATGTTGATAGATGGATATTCTGGTTCGCTTGGCGTTGCACTTGGGTCAATAACGCGACCCCAAGATATTAAACCTTCGGCAATACCTACAGCAAAATCACGGCGCCGACTTTGTAACAGTCTTCTATCATCGGGACTAGTTAAAAACCCCACTGCCATTACAAGTGAAGCAACTGAAGTTTGACGACAAAACGCTAGACCACCTGTACCAATGCTTGTATCAGGTTTAGTGCCTCGATTTGGAAGTTGGGAAACACCTTGAATTAATCCTAGCAATAACAGTTCAGCATTGCTTTTACGTTCATTATTATTCGCTATATAAAAAACGCTTGCACCACGAACCGAAGGATTAGGCGCCGCATCAGTTTGAATTTCTAACGCCACATCGCGCGCACCCGCACGAGCATTAATCCAATTAATCGTAGCACGTGCGCTTAAATCATCAGGAGCTGATAAAACCTGCCAATTTCGCCCCCGTAACTCAGAAACTATCAAATCCCGCAGTAAAATCATCTCGCGCGCTTCCGTTGTCCCCCCAGCGATAGTACCTGGGTCAATTCTGCCGTTTTCTCTACCTCCGTGTGCCGCTGAAATAAATATACGTCCCATTTCTCCGTATTTCCTTTGCTAAAATCATTATGTCAGGCGAACTAAGTTATATCATTTCAGAATTCAGAATTCAGAATTCAGAATTCAGAATTCAGAATCGTAACTCCTACCTCCCGACTCCTGACTCCCTTCCTACCTCCTGACTCCTGACCCCCTTCCTACCTCCTGACTCCTGACCCCCTTCCTAC